>NZ_JAJEQN010000022.1:0-63509 GCF_020687335.1 Anthropogastromicrobium aceti | reverse complement strand
AATCACAAAATTTTTTTGATAATCTTGGAAAGATACATTTATTTTGTATTTCTACAAACATATACTCTCCTCCCATATATACCTTTTCACTATCAATTTCTTTTCCATCCTTTAACAAGACAAAACTACAATAGTATTGATATCCTGCTCGAAACTCAACTCTTTTGTTAAATATTTCATCTGGATCATATATATTATTTTCCCAATATTGTTCTAGTTTTATATCAATTCCATACACTTCTAGTTTTTTCTCCCACATCTTCATATTTTGTTTGAATTGTTCCCAGATATTTGTTTCATTACTTATAATATTTGTTATTTCCTCTGTCGAAAACTTTTTCATATAGCCACTTCCTTCTTTATTAATGCTCTACACAGAACAAATTTTCTAGCACCTATTATGTATAAGGTACTAGAAAATTTGTTATTTTTTCTTATATAAAATATCAAAGTATATACTAATATATTTATGGAATAGCTTTTCTTAATCTATTCTCCTAAATGTCCCTTTCCAGTTGCTCCTTTTGATTTCAATCGTCCAACTGCCTGTATTTCAAAATTTTTGTTTTTTATAAGTCCTGCTCCTGCACCAATAGCCGCTCCTGCTATTGCTCCAGTTGTAAATCCCACTGCACCCCACTTTAAAGCTGCTGTTCCTGAATTTTTCCAACTGCCGGTTGATATTCTAATTGCAATAGCTCCACTTGTTGCTCCAACTGCTGCACCACCAATCGCACCTATTACAGAGCCTTTTAACGCCCCTACTGCAACTGCTGCAAGCGCTGTTCCTGTTCCAGCTGTTGCAACTGTTAATGCGGCTGCGGCTTCAATTACCGCAGTTCCAACCAGAACTTGTGTTACCCACTTTGGCCAGCCACCGTCTTCATCTTCCATGTTAACCGGATTATTAAAGCAGTACTGATACAGATTCTTTCCCTGTACAGAATCCAACTGATAGGTCAGTGTTTCAAAGTCGTCCGCATTCATAAACCTTCCAACTTCCGGATCGTAATAGCGGCTTCCCAGACAGTACAGTCCTGTCTCTGGATCATAGACATACTTTCGGTAGCAAAATGGATTCAGCGTTGCAAGGGACACACCACTATTATCCTGTGTTGACGTTACCTTGCCCCAGCTGTTGTACTGGTATCTTACCACTACATGATTGCTGCTGTCAACCAGACCGGTGACATCTCCGGACCACATTGGGGACAGGCACGGTGGTCAGATTAGTGTCCCTGGTGGCTCAAATTTGTGAACTTTTGTTCCTCTCAACTTGACTGCATTCTAGTAAAGACACAAAAAAGCCTGAAAGCTCTTTTCTTGAACTTTCAGGCTTTTTTTTAATATCATGATATTTTAGGGACACATATCGAGCCAGTAGTGACACATTTTGAGCCACCGTCCCTGTCACCATGGTCACTTCCACGCCTCGTGAAGTTCGCGCACTGTCGGAAAAATATAATCTGGCTTGTAGCTGCTTTCTTCAGCATCTTTTCTTGTGGCTTCTCCTGTAAGTACAAGCGCTGTCTCGACACCTGCATTGATGCCAGATAAAATGTCGGTATATAAACGATCTCCAATTACTAATGTTTCATCCTTTGTAAAATGATTCTGCGCAACAGACATATCAACCATTCCTGGCTCTGGCTTTCCGATAAAATACGGCTTTTTCTTTACGGCATGCTCAATCATCTGGCACATTGCACCGCAATCTGGCACGAATCCAAATTCAATCGGACACACCAGATCTGGATTTGTCGCCACATAGCCTACCTCTCTCGTGGAAAGAATCTTGCATGTATCTGTCAGCTTTTCATAAGTCAGCTCATTGTCGTATGCGACAAGCACACATGCAATCTCTGGATCCTCACAGTCAGTTGTCACACGTATCCCGCTTTTTTTCAACTCCCTGATCAATGATTTTGTCCCCATCACATAGATCAGCTTATCAGTATAATTTTTCTTTAAATAATGAACCGTCGCGTAAGATGCTGTAATGAAATTGCTGTAATCGGTTTTAATTCCGAGCTTTTGAAACTTCAAGATATAGTCCTGAATGCTCTTTGTGGAATTGTTTGTTATAAAGACAAACTGACCTCCGCTTTGACGGATATCCTCAAGGAACTGCGTTGTGCCGTCGATCAATCGCTCACCCTGACACACAGTTCCGTCAATATCAAATAAAAAAAGCTTTTTGTTGCTCAGCATCCTGTTACCTCTCTTCTTACTCGTAATGCGACATCAGGATAATTAGTGATAACTGCCTCTAAATCATTCTCAATAAAATTTTTCATATCCTTTTCATTATTTACAGTCCATACGCGCACCTTCTCGCCGCTCTCGTTCCATCTTTTCATAAAATCAGACATATACATATGATAAACAGCTGGATGAAGACCCTCTACACCATTTTGCTTTGCATATTTCTCTACATCCAAAATGACATCTGAAAACAGCCATGCTGTCTCTGCTGTACTGTCAATTTCCTTAATCTTTGCAATACTGTGATGATTAAAGGAAGAATAAATCACTCTGTCATGCATTCCCGTTTCCTGGACAATAAAAGCTGTCTTTTCTTCAATCTGCGGATACCAGTAAATTCCAGTCTTTAACTCTATATTTACATCCATATTTGTTGTACTGACATATTCGAGAACCTCGCGAAGCGTCGGAATACCTGCTCCCACATAAGACTCCATGTGATTATGAAAAGACAGACGCTTTAATTCGCGCAGCGTCATGTCCTTAATAAAACCGCTTCCGTTGCTGACACGATCAATCTTTTCATCATGTGTCACCACAACTTCGCCATCCTTTGTCACATGAACATCTAACTCAATGCCGTCTGCGCCCTGTTTTGCTGCTAACTCAAAGGCCTCCATTGTATTTTCCGGCGCATATGCACTTGCGCCTCTATGTGCAAATATCTTTGTCATATCTTACCTGCTTTCTTATTTTATTCTATCGAAAAGCGACAGGGCATATGCCCTGCCGCCCTTGTTATTGTTATTATACCACACTAAGTTCAAAAGAAAAACTGTGAATCAGCAAACCAAATTAGTTGTTTACCAAATTATACTCCTCGATCGCATCATTGATCTGGGATGCCATGCTGTCCACTGCCTCGTCTACGGTCTCGTTTCCATTTAACATGCTCTCGATCTCGGACTCTACGATTGCGCGTGCCTCTGAGAATACACTTAACAATGCGCCTGCATACTGTGGTGCTGAATCATGCAGCTGATCAATTGCAGTCTCAAACTGAGGATACTTTTCGATGTTTTCCTTGAATACATCCTCATCGTGTGCATCTACGTTTACTGGGAAATAACCTGTCTCTGCATTCCAGAATGCCTGTGACTCTGGGGAAATTAAGAACTTTACAAACTCCCATGTTGCGCGAAGCTTCTTTGGATCGTTATTATCAAGTGCCCACAAAGATGCACCTCCTATGGAAACGCCACCCTCGTCTGAGGACTTTACCTTAGGAAAATATGCAGTTCCTACCTCAAACTTGCCGTCTACATCCTGCAAAATCTGCTTTAAAGATGCGGTGGAACCAAGTGTGATTGCAGATTTTCCTGCTGAGAAATCAGCCAGACCTGCATCACCGCCCTTTCCAACATTTGGAGCATAGCCTAAATCGTAAAGATTCTTCCACTCATTTAAGATATTTGCTGCTGCACCATTCTCATCAAATGCAACTGCAGTTGCAGCCTCAGTTCTTCCATTTCCATTATTTGCGTACTCTAAGCCCTGCTTTCCGATAAATTGCTCAAAGAACCAGCCATAGATACCAAGAGACATGACTTCCTGTGCGCCACTATCAAGCAGCTTATCACCGATCTGGGCAATTGACTCTAAGCTATCCGGAATCTCGGTAATGCCTGCTGCATCAAACATATCCTTATTGTAATACATAAGCGGAGTAGAGGAATTGAATGGCATAGAATACAGCATATCATTAATAGTATAATAAGCTGCTAAGTTTGACTCCAGAACAGAAGTGTCATACTCATCTGCATTAACCATAGACTGCATTGGAACGATCCAGCCAGACTCAATCATAAAACGAGTTCCAATTTCATAAACCTGAACAAGATCAGCACCCATATTTCCAATCTGCGCGCTCTTAAGCTTGTTAAGTGCATCATCGTAGCTTCCCTGATACTCAGCCTCTACAGTGATACCATATTCATTCTCATCATTAAACTTCTGAACTAATGTATCAATTGCCTGTCCGTTGACACCACCCATTGAATGCCAGAAGCTGATTGTAGTTTTGTCAACCTCAGATGCATCCGCCATCTCAATCTCTGGTACTTCTGCTGTTGTCTCATCGGCAAATACCATTCCAGTACTCATGCTCAGTACACTTGCTACTGCTAATACGGATGCGGTTAACTTCTTCTTCATAAATTCCTCTTTCTGCGCTGCTTTCTTCGTCATTATTATAGTTTTAATATTTACCTGTGATTACAGCGCGGACACAGGTGTTGAACATACAGCAAATATTTTACTATTTTTATAGAAAATATTTGCTTTTTATGTAAACCGTCAGCCCTTTACGGCTCCGGAGAACATACCGCGGATCAATTGTTTCTGTCCTATGATAAAAATTGATATTGAAGGAATAATAATCATGACAACACCTGCAATCATCATTGTAACCGACTGTGAATCAATGCTGTCAAGCATACTAATTCCGATCTGAACTGTTCTCATATTTGATGATCCAGTTACAAGAAGCGGCCACATATACATGTTCCATGCATTAATGAAAGTATAAATCGCCATTGCTCCAATGGAGGATTTTGTAAGTGGAAGCAATATTTTAACGATAAATTTCAAATTGGTGCAGCCGTCAAGCTTTGCCGACTCATACAGTGAGATCGGAAATGTCATGTAAAACTGTCTGAATAAAAAGATTCCTGTTGCAGATGTCAGGTAAGGAATAATCAATACCTGGTATGTATCAAGCATCTTTAACTGGCTCATCGTCAGGTAGTTAGAAATAATCGTTGCCTCTCCCGGCACCATCATAGTTGCCATAACAACCATGAAAAGTACACCCTTTCCCTTAAAATCAAGGAATGAAAAAGCAAACGCTGCCAGTGAACATGTGATGATCTGTCCGACTGTGATCAAACTTGCCACAAGAAATGAGTTTCCGATGAATCGAAGAAGCGGTACATTCTTGAATGCATCTATGAAATTTTGAAAAGTTGGCTTTTTCGGAAGCAAGTTCATATCAAGTGTGTATAATTCATTTGATGGCATAAATGCAATACTTATCGCATAGAGAAGCGGCAGTAAAATGACTGCGCCCACCATCACATTTGCAGCCAAACGAAGTGCCATTTTTGTACGTCTTCTGACAAGTGCCTTGTGATTCATCTGCTGCTTGATCGATACAAGCTCAGCTGCGCTCATAGTTCCGACTCCATTTTTGATTACAACATTATTTTCCATCAGTAGTTCACTCCCTTCTTTTCCATCTTAAACATCACAAGCGTGATAAGCATAATAATAAAGAATAAAATAACTGACTGTGCAGCTGCTGTTCCAAAGCGATAGTTGAAAAATGCATTTCGATAAATCGAATAAACAATTACATTTGTTGATTCGCTTGGACCGCCCTCTGTCAGAATCTTAATCTGTCCAAAAGACTGGAATGCCTGAATGATGTTTACAACTAATGTGTAGAACATAATTGGCGATAATCCTGGAAGTGTAAGGCTAAAGAATTTTTGAATGCCATTCGCACCATCCACAGATGCGCGCTCATAAATCGACTCATCAATATTTCCAAGACCTGCAGAAAAATACAAAAAATTGATTCCGCTGTTTAGCCATGCAGTCAAAACTGCCACACATATCAGCGCTGTCTTCGGATCGTTAAACCAATTGATATTCGTTCCCAGAAGCTTATTTACAATACCGATTGAAGGATTAAGCATGATCTTAAAAATCATAGCTGCCGAACTGGAGGCAATTGCCATTGGAAGAGCATAGGCAGTTGAAAATACGCGAATACCAGGAAATGCCTTATTACATAAAACTGCTGTTACGAGTCCCAAAAACATACTTCCAAGCACAACAATCACAACATAAATCATTGTTACCTTAAGACTGTTTTGAAAGCTTGCTGATGTCAGCAGATCTGTGTAATTTTCCAGTCCTACAAACAGCTTTGCCTGTCCGTATTTGTTCGTTTTAAATAGACTCAAATACACAGTCTTTACAAACGGATAAAATAAGAATACGGCAAATACCAACATACACGGCAGTAAATAACAATATGACGTCAGACTTAATTTCTTTTTAATTTTCATTTTTTCTTTGTTTCCTTTCCTGACTACAGGCAGCGTTAAAACAGATTTTCCTCTGTATTACAATCAAAGATATGCACCTTATTAGGATTAAAATAAAATGTCATTTTCTCATTTGGCTGTGTTGTATTGTTCGGTTTTAATCGAACTGAGTAGTTTGTGTCACACTCATCAAAATACAAGAATACCTCCGAGCCAAGCATTTCTCTTGCCGTGATTCTCTCTGTAATTCCAATGCTGCTTCTCTCAAAGCCACCTTTTACAGCATTCTCATAATCTGTGATATCCTCTGGCCTAATACCCATGATGACATGCTGTCCATTTCTGCTTCGTGCAAGAACTTCACCTCTCGGACCATCAATAATCACCATTTTCTCCTGATTTTCGCCAAAACTTAATACAGCCTTATTTTTCTTTTCTCCTAAAGCACTGACCTTTGCCTCAAAGAAATTCATACTTGGTGATCCGATAAAGCCTGCGACAAATTTGTTTGCCGGATGGTTGTAGATCGCTGCCGGTGCTGCCGCCTGCTGCACCACACCGCCCTTCATAACGACAATCTTACTTGCAAGTGTCATTGCCTCTGTCTGATCATGTGTTACATAAATAATCGTTGTATTTAATTTCTTATGAAGTTTTGCCAGCTCAACACGCATCTGTGTCCTAAGCTTTGCATCTAAATTTGAAAGCGGCTCATCCATCAAAAAGGCTTTCGGCTGACGAATAATAGCGCTTCCAATTGCAACACGCTGCTTTTGACCGCCTGACAATGCACTTGGACGGCGATCAAGCAGATGCTCAATCTCCAAAATCTTTGCAACCTCATGCACCTGACGGTCAATCTCTGCCTTAGGAACCTTGCGAATTTTCAATGCAAACGCTATGTTTCCGTATACAGTCATATTAGGATACAATGCATAATTTTGAAATACCATAGACATCCCACGCTGCTGAGGCTCTATGTAGTTACATAACTGCCCATCAATCCAAAGCTCACCATCCGTGATATCCTCAAGTCCTGCTATCATACGAAGTGTGGTGGACTTTCCGCAGCCAGACGGACCTACAAAAATAATAAATTCTTTGTCATGAATGTCCAGATTAAACTCTCGTACCGCGAAGTTTCCATTTTCATATTTCTTGCTTACATTTTTCAGTGTGATTTCTGACATACAATTCCTTTCCAATCAATTCTGTCTATTTAAAGCGTCAGACAGAACAACAGGTGTCTTTTTTCATTTCATTCTCTGTCTCACGTCATTTATAATAGCAGGCGTTTCGCCTTACATACTATCCTCGTTTCGGAAAAGGAATGTAAAAGTCAAGTAAAAAAAGCAATGGAGCCCTCCCCATTGCTTTTATCATATCCTTTTTATCTTATAAATTCCTGCCATCTTTCAGGTGCAATTTCTCCTCCCGTCATCAGACACTCTGGATCAGGTGCTATCACATGGCGAGTCACTTCAAAAATACGTCTTGCATCGCACAAAATACACTCTGCTGATCCAAATACAGTATGTACTGCTGCTCCACATTCATCAAATGCCCGATTAAGCTTAACAAAATCCTCAGAAATATGTGGCTGCTGTGAGTTATAGTGCTTTCTCATATAGACAGAAACTGGCTTTTTTCCATGCTGCACGATTTTCATAAGAACTGGCATGTCAGACAGTCTATTTGGCACATTGAGCACTTCCTCTACACTATGGATGTATGTATTTCGCTCATGACCAACCCCAACTAAGAGAATTTTGCCTCCGACATCCTTTAAACGATCATAACAGCCGCCTGGTGTACACGGTGTATTGCGCATTTCTTCCCCAGCCAAATATGACGCAGCATCTTTTCCGTAGCCTGCCATACTGTGAGTCGGATGCAATGAGCGAATCACACCAGGACGTTTCAAAAATAAATTAGGTAAAATCCCCACACATGCAGGTTCATTATCCACATCAAAAACAGGATTCTCTGCATTTATCGTCTTCCATGTATGTGTCGGAAGAAGCAATAAACCCTTTTCAAAAAACTCCATCAAAGCATCTAACACCGTATCGGCTCCTTTTTGTGTTTCACCGATTGCCTTCATAGAAGAATGAATTAAAATTGTTTCTTCCCCTGTAAGTCCCATCGCTGCAAGCTGCTTTTTTAATGATTCCTTTGTATGCATAATATTTCCTTTCTAAAGTGAAATCCTCAAAACCACTCTTATAGTACCACACTTTTATATCTTTTGTAACTATTCTTAACCCCATTCACATCCAAATTAAATCTAACCCGAAGGTGAATGACTTTCACAATTTTTTTGCACTTGTGTATCAGCACTTTCAGTGCTATACTCCACTTGAAAAATACTATAACAGAAGGTGGACTTATGACAACATATGATTTATTTTTATTCGCCGGACAGTCCAATATGGCTGGCCGCGGCATTGCCTGTACACAATTTCCAGAAGGTGCACCTGACTTAATTTCTGGTGCTGGTGCTGAATTTCGCGCAATCTCTGATCCAAACAGACTTTATCCAATCGCAGAGCCTTTTGGTGCTCTGGAAAATAATCCCACTGGTATTTTTGAGCCAGGTATGAAGACTGGCTCACTTGTCACTTCTTTTGTAAATACCTATTTTCAAAATACAGGTGTTCCAGTTCTCGGCCTGTCATCAAGCAAAGGCGGCTCTGTCATCGCAAACTGGCAGGATCACGATGACTATCTTACAGATACAATAACACGTTTAAAAAGCGCGCAAACATTCTGCGAACAGCATAATATTACCCTTCGCCATCAGTATCTTCTTTGGTGTCAGGGAGAATCTGACGGAGATCACCATACAAGTGCTGACGAATATACAAAACAGTTTATGCAAATGTATGAAAAGCTAAAGGCTGTCGGAATTACACATTGTTTTTTAATTGGAATTGGCGCTTATAATGGAACAGCTGATGATATCTGCTACAATGAGATCAGAAATGCCCAGTATTCATTTGCAGAACACAGAAAAGATATCACAGTCGTCAGCCGCCTGTTTGAAACAATGAAAGCACGAGGACTGATGAAGGATTCTTTCCATTATTATCAGGCCGGATATAATGAAGTTGGAAAGGATGCTGCCATAAACACTGCAAAGTATGTATTAACTACTGCTGAGTAAACTCTTCTTTTCGCCTTGCTCATACAAAAAAGCACCTCACACCGTACTAGTAAAATACGATGCGAGGTGTTGTTTTTATTTCCACTGGAAATTAATCATTCCATAAATATAGATAAACAAAATTGCTGCCGGAACAAAATATTTGAAGATTGGCTTCATCCATGACTTTATCTTAAGGCCCTTTCCTGTATTAGCCTCTTCCACAAACTTATCCCAGCCCCATCCAAACTTGTTGCAGCAAAACAGTGCCAGTACAAGTGATCCAAGCGGAAGGATATTGTTAGATACAATAAAATCCCATAAATCCAGCCATGCTGTTCCCTCTGCAAATGGCTGGAATTTAATTACGCTGTAGCCAAGTGCTGTTGTCAATGCAAGTACAAAGATTCCTGCCGCGCAGACAACGCATCCCTTTGGACGTGACCATCCGGTAAGCTCGCGAACCATTGCAAGAATATTTTCGCAAACGCCAAGCACGGTAGACATAGCTGCAAATACCATAAACAAGAAGAACAACGCACCCCACCAGCGTCCTCCAGGCATATGAGAGAATACTGTTGCCATTGTATCAAACAAGAGGCTTGGTCCTGCATTAACTTCAAGTCCATAAGTAAAGCATGCACAGAACATGATAACACCAGCGATAACTGCGACAAATGTATCAAGTACAATTACATGAACAGACTCGCCCATCAAAGAACGATCCTTTCCGATATAGCTTCCAAATATTGCCATACCGCCCATTCCTGTTGACAGCGTGAAAAATGCTTGATTCATCGCACTAACGACTACTGAACCATCAATTTTTGAAAAATCAGGAACCAAATAGAACTTTAAGCCTTCCTTTGCTCCTGAAAGTGTCAGACCATGAATAGCAAGTACCATCATTAAAATCAAGAGTGATACCATCATGTATTTTGTTACACGCTCCAAACCACCCTGCAGATTAAAGCTTAAAATTGCAAATGCAGCAACTACTGTAACCAGTAAGAACGTAACATTTACACCTGGATTAGTTATCATAGCCACAAAACCAAAACTATCATTTTGTCCAGTTAAGAACTTAACGAAATAATAGATAATCCATCCAGTAACAACAGTATAAAATGCCATCAGTGCAATATTTCCAATCAGACATACAATGCCAAAGATTCCCCATTTGTGGCCTGTTTTTTCCAGTTTTCGATACATAAAGACTGGACTTGCCTGCGACGCTCGTCCGACTGCAAACTCCATAACAATTGCCGGAAGACCTAATAAAACAAGGCACGCCAGATATACCAGCATAAAGCCTCCGCCTCCATTTTGTCCGCACATCCACGGAAACTTCCACACATTGCCGCAGCCGATTGCACAGCCAGCCGACAGCATGATAAAGCCCAGTCGGCTTCCAAGCCGTTCTCGATTTTTCATAACATTTCCCTTCCTTATAATAAATTCCCTCTATGACGACAATCGAGGGCAAAAGCCTTGCCCCCGACCTCAACAGATAGATTTATTATAAGCCATACTGCACATTACGTCAACTGCTGATTTAAACTTTTACAGTTTAAAGTAAAGAATATTTTCCCTTACACGTTTCTTACAAAAATCGGTGAACTGTATGCCCACTGTCCATTTTTCTGAGAAACTTCTACGCGATAAATATCATCGTCTTATTTTCAATCATGATGATATCGCATGATGAATTTGCAGCTCATAAAGCTTTTTGTAGATTCCGTTCTGTGCCAAAAGTTCCTGATGTGTTCCACGCTCTCTGATCTTTCCCTTATGCATAACCATTATGCAGTCAGCATGCTGAATTGTTGAAAGACGATGCGCTACCATAATAGTAGTTCGTCCCTTCATCAGCTTTTCAAGCGCTTCCTGAATTAAAATTTCAGTCTCTGTATCAATATTTGCTGTTGCCTCATCCATTACAAGAATTGCTGGCTTATGCGCAAGCGTTCTTGCAAATGAAAGAAGCTGTCTCTCTCCTGCTGAAAAAGTTGCACCACGCTCTGTAACAGGCTCCTTATATTTTTTCGGAAGCTTTTCAATAAAATGTGATGCATTAACATACTCGGCAGCAGCTCTCACATCTTCAAACGGGATATCGTCGTGCAAACGAATATTTGACTCAATATCTCCCTCAAAGATAAATACATCCTGCTGCATCTGTCCAATCGCACTTCTAAGCTGCTTCTTGGAAAGCTTTCTAATATCCACACCGTCAATATAAATATGACCCTTCTGGATATCATAATAACGTCCGATTAGATTTAAAATAGACGATTTTCCAGCTCCTGTTGCACCAACAAATGCCACCTTCTCACCAGGCTCAATCACAAAGGAAACATCACGAAGTACATAATGTTCTCCATCATATGCAAACCACACATGGTCAAACTCAATGCGTCCAAGAACCTTTGGCAATACAATTGGATTTTCATCCTCCTTAACCTGCGGCTCCTCAGCGAGAATTGTAAATATCTTTTCTGCTGATGCTATTGATGACTGCAGTGTTGAAAACTGCTCGGCAAGCTCCTGAATCGGATCAAAGAACTGCTGAATGTACTGTGAGAAAATATAGAGAGTTCCGATGGAAATTGCCCCATC
Organism: Anthropogastromicrobium aceti; assembly: GCF_020687335.1. Taxonomy (NCBI): domain Bacteria; kingdom Bacillati; phylum Bacillota; class Clostridia; order Lachnospirales; family Lachnospiraceae; genus Anthropogastromicrobium; species Anthropogastromicrobium aceti. Next base: position 51,428 of record NZ_JAJEQN010000022.1, on the reverse strand, counting down.
TAACACCTCATTGCTTCCGATGCCAAGCACTATCATTAAAGACAATACACTTAAAATATAGATTAGCGGACGAAAAATTGCAAACACCATCATCTCACGGTAGTGTGCGCGGTACAGCTTGTAATCCTTATCCTTAAACTCCTCGAACTTTCGCTCCTCTCGTCCAAAGATCTGAATGACGCGCATTCCTGAAATATTCTCAGATAAAAATGTATTGATATCTGTAAGCTTTGTGCGTACAATTCGATATGTTTTTCTGGAAATAACACGAAAGACAACTGTAAGCACCATGACAACTGGCAGAAGCACAAATGAAACAAGTGCCAGTCCTCTGTCAAGTGCAATCATAACAACAGCCAGTCCTATTATCTTTACGATATTTCTAAATAAACGCACCAAAATGCCTGAATACATCTCATTTAATGCTTCAACATCATTTGTCACTCTTGTGACAAGCTTTCCAACAGGCGTCAGATCAAAGAAACGGCTGCTTAAGCTTTGAATATGAATATACAGCTCTCGTCTTACAGTCAGAATGATCTTTTGTCCAGTCTTCTGCAAAATCCAGGTCTGTGCCATATTGAAAATAAAGCTTACTACAAGCACAATACCGTATTTCCATGCTGTATTAATAATTACATTGTAATCGCCCTGCGTCTCGAAGTTGTCAATCGCATCTCCAATCAGTGTTGGTCTATATAAATCAAATCCCGTAAGTGCCAGCACAAGCACCAGACAAAGCATAACCCATCCGGCATACGGTTTCATATAGGACAAAAGATGCAGCAGCGCATTTCCTTTATAATTACTTTCCAATTTGTCATCTGTCATTGAACTCATCTTGCTGCACCCCCTTACATCTCATTTAATTCCTGCTCAAGCTGCTGCTTCTCATAAATCTTTGCATAGAAGCCGCCCTCGCGGATTAATTCATCATGTGTACCATACTCAGTCAGCTCACCCTCAGTCAATACTGCGATATGATCAGCCTTTTGAAGCGTAGAAACACGATGTGCGATAATAATCGTTGTTTTTCCCTTGCGCAGACGAATCAGATTTTCTAAAATCTGCTCCTCTGTATCTGTATCGACAGCAGACAGTGAGTCATCCATAATCAATACAGGGGCATTCTTAAGAAGCGCACGTGCAATAGAGCTTCGCTGCTTCTGACCGCCTGAAAGCGTTACACCACGCTCTCCAACAAGTGTCTGATAGCCTTCTGGGAAATCAATAATATTGCTGTGAATGCAGGCCGCCTCAGCTGCTTCCTTAATATTATCGCGAAGCTTTGGATGATCAAAAATACGATCCTCAAGTCCAAACGCTATATTTTCCTCAAGTGTATCTGAGAACATAAAATTTTCCTGAGGCACATAAGCCACATCACGGTGAAGCACATGAAGCGGAATCTCATCAATAGGTCTTCCATCCATCAAAAGCATTCCTTTTTCGCAGTCATATACACGAAGAAGCAGATCTGCAAGCGTAGACTTTCCGCTTCCAGTTCGTCCAAGTACTGCTAACATCTCGCCTGGTTTAATGTGAACACTCACATTCTTTAAAACAGGTGTATCGCCATCTGGATACTGAAATGTCAGATTCTTCAGCTCTATATCACCAGTTAAATGCTCACCATCCTTCTCTTTTACCTTATCAATAATATCCGGCTTTTCATCGAAGATATCCTTGATACGCTTATAGCCTGCTGATGCCTGACTAAATGTATTTATACAGTCACCACAAGCAATCATCGGCCATACGAGCATACCTATATAAGAGTTGAACGCAACAAACTGACCAACTGATACAGTTCCATTAATTACCATTTTTCCTCCAATGATCAATGTCAAAAGAAGACTGATTCCCGTAATCAAATCAAGCAGTGGTCCAAACAAACTCCTTAGCTTCACAACGGCAAGATTCTTTTCCATGTTATTTTCATTTGCCTTTTGAAATTCCTCAAGATCCTTCTTCTCCTGAACAAAAGCCTTTAAAACACGGATACCAGAAATACTTTCCTGCACCTTATCTGAAAGAAATGAAAAGGCTTCCTGTCTGGCAGTCTGGCGTTTTTTCATCTGAACACCAAAGAAATAACATCCGATTGCAACAAGAATCATTGGAACAAATGCAAGCACAGTCAAACGCAAATCAACATATATGATCATTTTAATGATAACCATAATTGACATGACAGCTGCATCAAAGGTTGTAATGACAGCCATACCTACCGCCACTCGCACAGCCTCCAAATCATTTGTAAAATGCGCCATCAGATCACCTGTTTTGTGCTCATTAAAATAACGTGCCGACAATGTTTCCAAATGACCAAACATATCATTTCTAAGACGATATTCAATCTTTCTGGATGCACCAAAAATACAGTATCGCCATCCAAAACGGCCAAACATCATAATCAGTCCTGCAATCAATATCTTCATGAGCATCATTGGAATTCCGGCTTTTTTCAGCGTTTCATTTGTCAGTCCGTCAATTATATCTCCGATAAACTGCGGAATATAAATATTTGCCAGATCGACACAAAGCAAAATTGCTATGCCAAACACATACCACCATTTATACTCATACAGATAGTTTTTCAGTGAAAACTTCTTCTGTTTTTCCATCGTGTTTTCCTTCCATGTTCGTTACTTTTTATCTTATTTCATCTATTTTTTTAGATTCACTTGTGTTTTTTTCATACAAGTATCATTCAATTGAAGCCTTATTCTCTGTATGTATCAACAGACGAAAAGATTTTCTTTACGGTCTCATAGGCCAGCTTTGGTCTTCTATACTCATCCACAATTCCCTTATTGTTCATCGTTCTTGGACGGGTGTTCCACCAATCATTTGTTACGCGCACATCGCAAAACTGCCAAATGTAAACACCAGAACAGTCATCATAGGACAAGATCGCATTTAACTGCTCCTCAAGTGCCTGCACCTGATACTCCTCAGACCACTTCACCTTCGCCGACGTGCGGTATCCATAGATTGCACCTGCACCAACCTCAGTGATTAAAAATGGCTTTCCCTCTCCCGGTGTTGTCTGAACCCACTTATATAAATCATCCAGATACTCGGCTACCGGTGTGTTGTGATACCACTTTGGATAGATGTTATAGGAAACCACATCGACCAGATCAAAGCAGATATCAGTCTTAAAGCGACAGCTTGAGAATGAACGCGGACGTGTTTTGTCTAAGCTCTCAATCAGCTCAAACTGAGCCTTATAGCAAGATTTTCCGTATTCGGTATCACTTGCGCACTCATTTAAAATACCCCAGATATAAATAGACGGATGATTATAGTGAGCTGCTATCATCTCGCGAATACAAGTCTCACACTGGCGCTCGAAGTTTGGATTTCTCATCTGCTCTTCGCTTAAGCCTCTTGCATGATTCTCCTCCCAGACTAAGATACCAAGCTCATCACACAAATCAAGAAACAGCTCATCATTTGGATAATGAGATGTTCTAATTGAATTTGCTCCCATATCTCGTGCAAGCTGCAAATCCTGCATGATTGCAGAAAGCGGCAGCGCACAGCCAAATTGCGGATGATCCTCATGGCGGCAGAAGCCCTTAATGCGAAGCTTCTTTCCATTTAAAAGGATGTCCTTTCCCTGTGTCTTCACTTCACGAAAGCCCACACGGTCAGTCAAATCATCAATCACACAGCCACTCTCATCCTGAAGCCGTGCCGTTACCTGATAAAGAGTCGGATGCTCCGGTGCCCAAGCACTTACAGCCTTGCAGGCAATCTCATCAGTCTCAATCGTAAGCTCGTCTTCATTTTCTTTCATACTACAAGTCTCGCTGCACAAAAAGGCTTCTGTCTCCCCATTTTTCAGCGTGACATTCACAGTTCCATCCCACCTATCCTCAGTAAGTGATGTAATCACAAGCTTGATCCTTGCATACCATCCACCATCCTTATAAATAGGAGTAAAATGCATCTGTCTAATATAATGTTTCGGAAGCTTTTCTAATACCACACCCCTTGAAATACCGCCATAGCTTTGGTAATCATTTTCCACATGAAGGGCAGACGCCTCAGAAAACGAGTTATCCACCAAGACACTTAACTTATGAACACCTGACGGCAAATTTTTGACCACTGCCTCAAACTGAGTAAATGCATTGTAATGCTCTGCAACTTGGTTTCCGTCCACGAAAACTTTTGCCGTATGGCTGACACCCTTAAAGACAATGCGCACATCACCGTCTGCCTCAAAGCTACGCTCATACAAGCCTTGTCCTCTGTAAGCTTCAAAGCCAGGATAGCTTTCCCAACAGGACGGCACCGTTACTTTTCCAACCGGCGTATTTTTTCCATCTGTCACCTGACTAAAATCCCACAAAGATGAAGAAAGCTCAGTTGTCTTTCTAACCTGATGTTCTTCAAATAAACGTATCATTTTCTAACTCCTCCTTTTTCATTTCGACATTATCTACCCTAATGCGTATAACTTTTATTGTAAACCATGTCCAATCGAATAACAATGGAGATTTCACTTCTTTTGAAAAAACATTTAGACACAGAAAAAGCCACGGGGACAGATTCGTCCCCATGGCTTTCCGCGTCCCCTGGTTTTCTTGACGTTGTTCATATAAGGCTATTCATCATATCCCAACCAATAAAATACCTCATCATTATACTTATATTGACTAGAAATCAATGCTACAAGTAAAAGGAAATCTGCCCAGCATCTTACTTGATTACAAATGTTCTGAGAAGCACATAAATATTGAATTTAGAGTATATAAAGGTACGATTGTTTTTCATGCTATCTCATAGCTATCTCATCGTTCGGGCCGAAAATACAGAGATGTTTACCATTCATACACCTTTTATATATACTAAAATTCATCCTCGCCTAAGATGGAACCATCTTGATTACTAATACTCTGAAAACCGCAAAAATATTATATTTTAGATATGTAAAGGTACGATTGTTTTTCATACTGGCTCATCGTTTTGATTGAAAATACAGTGCTCTTTACGATTCATATTTTATCATACACATTAAACCCCACCCTTCACGCTCTCTTGATTGATTGCTTGATTACCTTCCTGATTATTTTCTTGATTACTTTCTTGATTACTTTCTCGATTATAAGAATTCCAGAAACCGCATCAATGCTAGGAATTTAATATCTACAGGTACGATTGTTTTTCACGATGGGTACGATCATTTTTCACAAAGAGAACGATGTTTTTTCGCGATGGGTACGATCGTTTTTCGTTAAGAGTATGATTGTTTTTCTCGAAAGGTACGTTTTTTATATTGACATTTTCGTACCATTGCTATATCATAAAAGAAAAAGGAAAGGGGAAATCAGATAAATGCCAAGGAGAAAAAAGCTGCCAGAAACTTCAGACATAATTGGACTAGGAAATCCCGACAAGCTGACCGTCCAAAAATCAAACCCTCTACAGTCGCTTGCGAAAACCGACCTAACTTTACCAGAATTAAAATTACTTGATGTATATTTGGCAAGAATTGATAGTCATGATCCAGAAAAAAGAACAGTCATAATCGAAAAAGGAGAACTCGAACGTGTCCTATGTGTAACCAGAATATTAAAGGACGATCTTAATAAACGACTTCGCAATTTATTCCAAATTGTGGAAATTGAAGATGCCACAAAGCCAGATGGATTTAAGATAATTTCCTTATTCGAAGAAGCCGAAGCTGTTCCAGACGGCAACGGACTATGGAAAATTACGCTTACATGTACACCCTCGGCGAGAGAATATATTTTCAATATTGAAGATTTGGGCTATCTCAGATATCGTCTGAAAAATGTTATCGAGTTGAAATCTAGATACAGTTATGTTTTATTCCTCTACTTGGAAAACAACCGTTTTCGCAAATCATGGGAAATCAAATTGGATGATTTGAAAGAGTTGTTAAAATGTAAGGCAACTAGATATAATCAATTTAAATTCTTCAATGCTGAAATCTTAAAGAAATGCCATAATGAGCTTAACGAAAAGACAGACTGTCACTTCGACTACGAGCCAGTAAAGCAGGGACGGACTATAGTCGTCATACGATTTACGGTCAAAACCTTAAAACAATTGGCATCTGAAGACGTAGTAAATCTACCAGAAGTTCCAATCGTGATAAAGGATTGCCCACTATGGGAAAGTGCTTTAAGCGATTGGAAACTGTCTGCGGAAAAACTTGATGAGCTTTCAGCACTATTAGATGCAATTCCAGCTTACAAGCTACCAGAAGCACCAACAGCTAAACAAGCCCAGTACAAATACATTGCTCTAAAGGTGGCTGAAATCAAGCGCAGAAATCAAGAAAAGAAAATCAACAACCGCTTTGCATATTTGCGAAAATTAATGCAAAAAGATATGGAAACAAAAGCTGAGAAAGAAACTGCGCAGCAATTGGCAGTCGCACGTGGCACACAGGCATTTCGAAATTTTACAGAGCGAACCAATAATAATTACATCGAAAAGATCTTGGAGCAATATAAGCAGCATTGATAAATGCTACAGAAACAGGGGCATATCACTTTGATATGTCCCTGACCCTTCATTGCTGTGACTCTTTTCGGTATTGTCCCGGTGTCTTTCCAGTATATTTTTTAAAGCGTCTTATAAATACATGATCATCCTCATATCCTACCGCCTCGCTCACCTGCTTTACAAGCTGATCTGTCGTGCGAAGCAGTTCCTTTGCACGCTCTAACCGCACAACTGCCAGATAATCAGATGGGCTAATTCCGGTTTCATTCTTAAACTCAACTGCTAGTGTTACCGGAGAGATGCCAAGCTGGTCGGCTAGTGATGCCATATTTAAATCTGGATCAGAATACGTCTTTTGCATAATCTCCATTGCCTTTACAACCAGCTCTGACTGATGGTTCTTTACATCGGTCTTTGTGTCCAAAATCATATGGCAGGCCTCTGTCAAAAGTGAAGTGAAATCTTCCATTGTTAAGCATCTTGACAGTGTAAATACATTATAGACCTGATTCCAGTCCTTCTCGTCTCCATTCCACTGATCCATAAGAAAACGTAACACTTCGTCATACAAAAGACGAAACGTCAGAAGTGTCGCATGCTCTTCCTCCAACTTTTTACAAAGATCATGGATTGCCTTTTCAACCTCTTGCTCATTTCCCACACGAATCGTATTTTCTAGCTGTACCATGTAGCGGCTTCTCAGATTCTGATAGTTGCTGACAGATGAGTTCTGACCAATCTCTGTAAAGCGAATGATCTGACTGCTATCCACTAAGAATCGGCTGTCATAGGCTGTGTTTGCCTCTAAATAAGCCAATGAGCCATTGAGTAGGGAACGATGCGCCCAACTAACCGCTACCACAAACTCGTCACAGTGTACTCGGCCAATCCGAAGAATCTTATCATAGGCTTGATACAAATTTTCCTCCGATTCTCCAAAAAGTACCATCACTCGTTGATTGGTGTTAACTAGATGAATCCCGTATCCATCCAGATTTTCCTGTTTTTGAATGAACTCAAGAATCTGTTCAAATATTTTTTCTTCATTGCCAGATGCACTACTTCCAATTACACCAACCATCTGAAATCCATACGAAATATTGATTCTCGCATCAGCTGCATCGCGCCTTAAAATTTCAAGTGCCGTATATTTGCTCTGAAGAAAGCTTCGAATAAAGCGACTCTTTCGAAGTGACATCTGATCCTGCTTCATATCCTCAGAGCTATTTACCAACTGTCGGATTCCAACCTCAATTTTTCCCAAATCATAGGTTTCCTCTCCCTCACCAGGCAGCATACGATTTATTTTTTTCACACCGCCTAGCACACGACTTGACAAAATTCCAATTATCAGAAATGTCGGCACACAGCACAGAATAATCAAAACAGCAATTCCCCAAAGATGGGTTTTAAGCCGATCGGTAAAAACATTCATCGGTTGCAATGCAACATAAGAAAAACCTACATCATCTATCTCCTGTGTGAGAAGGTAATTTTTTCCCTGAAGCTTTACCTGTTTCTGCCCAGTTTCATCACCAAGTTCGCTAAGTAGCAGATCATTATCTATCTCATTTGCACCATGTCTTACTACGACATTTCCATCGTAGACTAGCCATGTGTTTCTCGTGTTTTCTTGTTCGTCTGCAAACAGATCATCATAGTGGTCGGTGCCGATGAAGAAAATCAAAATCGTATCATACTTTGGTGCTACCGGATAAATATAGATTACATTCTTTGCCTGTACATCATAAAAGTAGACAAGCTCCCCCTCTATCGCCTCTTCTGGAAGCACAAGTAACTTTTTTTGCTTTGCACAGAGAAGATCTTTCACCTCACTTGGACTATAATTTTCCAATTGATAGGCCGTATCACAGAATAAATCAATTGATATCGATGTCATGTGATTAAAAAGGTATTGATCCTTCTGATAATAGCAGTACATTACATCAAAAAACTGATTGACAGAGCGATACTGGTTTAGCTGCTTTTTCAGCGCAGCGCTTTTTGTCGGCTGCTCATCTAAAAGAAATCTAGCCGAGTCAGAAAGCGCAATCTGCATGGAAATATCCTGTAAAATCTGCAGCTCATTTCCATGCGTTTTTGCAATATTTCCAATATAGACAGAATTCTCCTTATAGAAATCCTCCTGCATTTTTTTGTAGTAAAATCGAAACAGATAGCCGCCCAATATGGCAATGATAAAAACAATCACAACACTTGATGCAATCACATAATGAAGTATGTTTTGCCCCGTCTTTTTTTTGCCCTTCATGCCTCATTTCTCCTTTGCCCTTTTGCCCCATTATACCCATTCACAATCATTTCGTCAAAGGGGTCGCAAAAGATGGCAGCTTATTTTACTGCCATCTTTCGCCTATATCTTCTTATCTTCTTGCCTTATACAGATGAATCATAGATCAATTCATTTTAAAATTATTCCAGATCCATACCATCAATTGCTTCCTGATAGGTGCTGACATACTGATCAATATTCATTCCGTCAAACTTTGATACGAAGGAATCCCAGCTGTCATCGGTCACACCATGAGCCACAAAGTCAGCAACTGCTTCACTAACCGCATTATCAATATCTGTCTCAATTAAACTGAAATCGGCAAGTACATCTGCAGTTAGACCTGACATTGCAAAATACTGGCTAGAATAGGTGTTGATGACACCGGCCTCATCATACATCTGGCAATAATCGATCTTTTCCAGACGCTGCTCGGACAGATTGTAGTTTTCAGAAATGTAATCACCTGGTGCAAAGAACTGAGTGTTGCAGTCAATCTGATTTTTCACAGTCACATCACTTACTGTCACTGTGTTAATCTTTCCGTTTTCCTCATCGTATACCCAACCGGTTCCCTCTGTCGGATTCTGAGGACCGTAGTACAGATCTGCCTGCATCTCAGTATCCATCATCGCATCCAGAAGGCGAATTGACTCCTCTACATGCTCATTGGTTGCTGTGATAAATGCACACGGACGAGCCAGCTCCAGATAGCGATCCATATAGGCTCCCTTTCCATCTACTGACGGTGGAAGAATACACTCGCTGTTTGCTGCAACTCCATCATCCCATCCCATGGCCTTTAATCTCCATGCTGTAAAAAAGCCAACATTTCCTTCGGATAGCTTTGTCTGAAGTGTATTGCCATCCTGTGACAGACACTCTGGATCTAACAATCCTTCCGCATAGCACTCTGACAACCACTCGACACAATCGCGGAATCCCTGCTGTACTGGTGCAAACTGCACCTTCTTATCCTCATCAATATACAGCCATTTATCAGAATTTGGAATACCAAACATTGGAAGTACATACTTTAAATCATAATATGCGCCAGCATCCAATCCCATCTCATACGGCACATAGTCTGGATACGCTTCCTTAAACTTGCGAAGCACCTCTGTCAGTTCATCCACAGTTGTCGGATCTTCCAGTCCCAGCTCATTCATCCAATCACGGTTAATGAAGTAATGACCTTCCTCACAGATATACTGACCAACCAGATATCCAATTGAATAGGTCTTTCCATCGGATGCAACGAGGCTAATTGTTGGATCGCTTTCCTCTGCCTGAATACGAGAGTAATAATTTGGCATCAATTCCTCAGTGATATAATCATCTAACGGAATTACCAGTTCCTGAGACACACCATACTCCTCATAGTCAATCTGTCCCTGTCCGTTTACAGCGATGATGATATCTGGCATCTCACCTGATGCAAACATCAGATTTGTCTTCATGGACCAGTCAGAAGCTTTAATCACTTCCCATTCTAGGTTGATGCCTGTCAATGCCTCCAAATCCTGCACAGCTGCAAGTTCTTCCGGTGCCTTGATCGTATCGCCGTCACGAATCGCCAACATAATCTTCAGCGTCAGATCCTCATCAGTGATCTTCTCAATTGAATCATAGGTACTGTCTCCATGGAGAGTCACACCGTCTCTCTCTGCTGCCGGTACTGCTAAGCCCATCAGTGTTCCTGTCACAAGCATTGCTGTCATTGCGGTTGCATACATTTTTCTTCTCATTTTGAATTCCTCCTGTTTTCCTTTTTTGTTTTTTGATTTTCTGATTCTATCTTTACGCCTTTGATATTTGCCTGCTGCAAATCATCCCTTCAGCGATCCGATCATAACACCCTTTTCAAAATATTTTTGCATAAATGCGTATAACACAACAACTGGTCCAGTTGCCAATACAATGATACAATATTTGGACACATTGGCAATTCTGGTTGCCTCTGCCAAATTCGACGCATCTTCCGACATTGTTGTCATAAAGTCTCCTGTCATATCCACTTGAAGTGTCGCCAAAATCTCACGAAGCACTGTCTGTAACGGATAGAGAGAACGATCCTTTAAATAAACTAGTCCAGTAAAGTAATCATTCCACTTTGCCACACCATAGTAGACAGCTAACACTGCGATAATCGTCTTCGAAAGTGGCATGACAACCTTGATAAAATATTGGAAGTGGGAAGCGCCGTCTAAAGCCGATGCCTCATACAATTCCTCTGGGATATTGGTCTGAATGAAGGTTCTTGCCACCATCAAATTCCAAACTGATACACAGCCCATCAGTACCATAACCAGCGGATTGTTGTACATACCGATGTCTTTCATCACAAGGAAGGTTGGAATCAATCCACCATTAAAGAACATTGTGATGACAAAGAACATATTGATTGCTGCCTTTCCAGGAAATTTCGGTCTGGAAAGAGAATATGCTGCTGTCAATGTCACGATAATACTGATGACCACACTTGATATCGTATAGATAAATGAGTTGCGATACGAAGTCCAGAATTCAGTATACTCTAATACAGCCTTGTATCCAATCAATGAAAAATCAACTGGATGCCAAATAACTTTTCCTGCTACAATCGCATCTGGATCTGATACTGACGCAATGCAGACCAAATACAGCGGATAAATAATCAAAAACATAAATATAATCCAGAAGATTGTATTAAATATGTAAAACACCTGATTACTTCTGGAATGCTTGATCTTAGAACGTTTCATCTCGTCAATCCTCCCTTCCTCTTAGAACAGACCTACATCTGCTGTCTTCTTGGAAATGGTATTTACCAGAATGATCATAACAAAGTTAATCACATTTACAAAAAGACCAATTGCCGATGTATAGGAAAATTGTCCGCTTCCAAGTCCGACTGTGTATACATATACACCCAAAATATCGGATGTCGGAATGTTTCCAGATGTCTGCAAAACCAGTACCTTGTTCGTATTGCTGCTTAATAGCTTTCCACAATCCAAAATGAAAACCATCATCGCAGTTGGAACCAAAGTTGGGAGATCAATATAGCGAATCTTCTGCCAGATGCTTGCTCCGTCAATATCTGCTGCCTCGTACAGAGACAAATCAATTCCAGTCAGTGTCGCAATATAAAGAATTGTACTGTATCCTGCCGTCTGCCATATATTAGAAATGATGTAGATCGGTCTGAATGCTGCTGCCTCTGACATATAGTCGATTGGGTTTAGTCCCATCGCCTGTCTGACATGATTGAAGATACCACTTGTCGGTGATAAGAAGATATAAAGCATACCAGCTAATACAACTGTTGAAATAAAATATGGTACATAGATGGTTGTCTGAATTGCACGCTTTACCTTTTGCTTTCGAATCTGATTCAACAGAATTGATAACAATAACGGAACTGGAAAGCTAAATACCAGATTTAAAATATTCAATAATAACGTATTGATAATCAATCTGTCAAAATAATAAGCATTGAAGAAATTTTTAAAATGCTTTAGTCCAACCCACGGGCTTCCTGCAATTCCTTTGACTGCCTTGTAATCCTTAAATGCAATCTGGATTCCATATAATGGCAAATAGTTGAAAACCAAAAAGTAAAGGACTGCCGGTAACACCAAAACATATAATTGCCAGTAGCTTTTAAATGCTAACCGAAATCCTTTCTTTTTTCTTGGGAGTGTACTCCCTCCTTTCTTTTTCTTCATCGCAAACCTCCTTACCCTCGTTTTTATTTTTTCGTTTTCGCTTCGTCTGATTGCAGTATAGCGTAGCACTTTCAAAAAAGAAAGGGAGTAAATTTTTACTCCCCATTTCTTGCTCAAATTTCATGTGTTTTCGATAATCTGTTCGGTGTTCAAAATTTTGTACCAATCTTTTACCGAAAAATATGCGATATTTTCTTGTTTTTCTCATTCTTTTTGCTCGAATATTATTTGCTTTGTACGATCATGGTAGAATTCTTCTTTATCAAGCCACGGCAACATACCTTACGTTTATCTTGCACATTTTCTCAATTTTGTGTATCATGGACATAGCTCACCCGATCGGGCGAAACGAATGTTTGCGAATTGTAAAATTAATCAAATAGTGGCACACTTCGTAGACATTACATCATTTTTATTTTGATAGGAGAAAAGAAAAATCATGAATCAGTATCTTGATTACATCATGGAACAATTAGAAAAGCTGATGGCAATTGACAGTCCATCTGGTTTCACAAAAAAAGTGACCGACTACCTGTTAGAGGAGTACGCACGTCTTGGCTATAGCGCAAAGCGTACCGTTAAAGGCGGCGTAATTGCAGAGATCGGCGGTGAGGGTGATCCGATTCTTACCATGGCTCACGTAGATACACTTGGTGCCGTTGTCGCTGAGATTAAGTCAAACGGACGTTTACGTCTGTCTCCTGTAGGCGGATTTAACGCAAACAATGCAGAAGCTCATAACTGCCGCGTTTACACCTACGACGGACAAATTTATGAGGGAACCATCCAACTGGCAGATGCTTCCCTTCATGTAAATAAGGAATATTCTACTACACAGCGTACATTCCAGTCAGTTGAGGTTGTCTTAGACGAGCCTGTTACCTCCAAGGATGACGTAAAGGCACTCGGCATCACAAACGGCTGTTTTGTCTGTGCAGATCCAAATCTCGTTGTAACCAACTCTGGCTACATCAAGAGCCGTTTCCTCGATGACAAGCTAAGCGCTGCAATTTTACTTGGCTATGCAAAATATATCCGCGAAAATAACATCACACCGCTTCGCAAGGTTTATCAGCATATGACAGTATTTGAAGAGGTTGGTCATGGTGCATGTGCTTCCATTCCAGAAGATGTTACTGAACTTCTTTCTGTTGATATGGGATGTGTTGGCGATGGACTTGAGTGTACCGAGCGCCAGGTATCCATCTGCGCAAAGGATGGTCACGGTCCTTACAATTATCAGGTGACAACTGGTCTTGTAAATGCAGCAAAAAAAGACAGCATTGACTATGCTGTTGACATTTATCCGTTCTACGGTTCTGATGCCGATGCTGCATTGAGTGCAGGAAAGGATGCCCGTCACGGTCTTATTGGTGCCGGTGTTTACGCTTCCCACGGATATGAGCGCTCCCACAAGGACGGTGTAGTAAATACCTTCCGTCTGCTGTGCTCCTACTTAAATGGAAATGCACCGAAAATGGACTAAGATAATCTTGTGATAAATGATTGAAAGCCATGGGAAAATAGACTCCCATGGCTTTTATCTACTTGATGCCAACTTCAAAAGCTCCAAAAGCCGTTCGTGCTTGCACGATTAGATTTTTGAGCTTAAGACCCTGGTATCAACAGCATTTATTATTAGTGGAATTTCGGCAGATACGTTCCGTGAGCTGCAATCAACTCATCCACCATCTTTTTGATTGTATCAATATCCAACTCGCTTCCCGTATGCGGATCAAGCATTGCTGCCTGATAGACATGCTCTAGCTTATGCGTTCTTGCCGCCTCTATTGTTAGAAGCTGCACGTTAATATTGGTCATATTCATCGCTGCACACTGAACCGGAAGTGATCCGACCGCACACGGATGAATGCCAGAGCCGTTGACAAGGCACGGTACCTCTACACATGCTTCTGCCGGAAGATTGGAAATCAGATGATTGGTATTTAATACATTTCCTCCAATCTGATAAGCCTTGTCGGTGACAACTGCCTCCATGATATGAGATGCATATTCGCGTGAGCGTGTATGTTCCTTCACACCCTTCTCCATCAACTCGGCATATTCCTTCTTCCAACCATCAATCTGGTTGACACAGCGGCGCGGATACTCATCTAGTGGAATGTTGTAGCGATCAATTAACTCTGGGTATTTGCTCTTAATATAAAATCCATTGTACTCTGCATTGTGTTCACTTGACTCAGTGCAGTAGTATCCAAAATTTCGAATGTAGTCAAAGCGTACCTTATCCTTAAATTCAGGATCTTCCATTTTTGCCCCAATGCGTGACTTGATCTCTGGATACAGATCAACACCATTTTTGTCCTTTAATTCAAGAAGCCAACCCATATGATTGATTCCTGCAATAAGTTCTTTTCTTCCCTCCAACTTGTCTTCCATGCCAACTTCCTTTAATAATGTCTCTGAGCAAACCTGAACACTGTGGCATAGACCTACTGTCTGGATCGGTGTATAGTGAAGCATATAACCAGTTAACATAGCCATCGGGTTTGTATAATTTAAAAACAGAGCATCTGGACAAACCTCTGCCATATCTCTTGCAAAATCATCCATCACCGGAATGGTTCTAAGCGCACGCATGATACCGCCGATTCCTAGTGTATCTGCAATTGTCTGTCTCAGTCCAAACTTCTTTGGAATCTCAAAATCAATGATTGTGCACGGATCATAGCCGCCAACCTGAATTGCATTGACTACAAAATTTGCTCCGCGAAGGGCTTCTTTTCTGTTTTCCACGCCCAGATAACACTCAATCTTTCCATAGCCGCCCATTGTCTCTCTCATCGCTTCCAAAATGGTCTGGCTTTCCTTTAATCTTGCACCATCGATGTCATACAGAGCAAATGTACTGTCTCTTAGCACCTCTGAACACATGCAATCTCCGATTACATTTCGCGCAAATACTGTGCTTCCAGCACCCATAAAAGTAATTTTCATAGTAGTTTTCCTTTCTTTTTTAGTTGATTTCTTCTACCCATCAAGATGTTTCCTAGCTATCTTAAGCTACCAACATCTTGTCTTTCTGTGTATCTTCATTCTAACAGATTTCTTTTAAAATGGGATTGATTTTTGTCTGGAAAACTTGTTATTATGTTAGAAATGAATGTAAACAAAACAAACAAATAAAAATGATAAAACAAACCGCAAAAACTACAAGTGAAAGGAAAACACGATCAAATGATAAAAAGTGAAATTGTAATTGATCAACACTATAAAGATTTTAGTCCCATGCAATTTGGCAGTGAAACTTGCGATCCCGGTCATTTCTTTGGACCGAGTGTGCGTACTCACTGGCTTTTGCATTATATTGTGTATGGTTTTGGTCGTTTCGAGCGCGACGGCATCTCTTACTCGGTCAAGCCTGGGGACATTTTTGTAATCCCACCATACGAAAAAACCTATTATGAAGCCGATCAGAAAAAGCCATGGCGCTATATTTGGATTGGCTTTACAACAGACCAATCCGTTCCTGAGCAGCTTTTAAAGCCGATCATTCACTGTCCAAGTGCTGGCAAAATTTTTGAGGAAATGCTTCAGTGCGAAAAAATGGAAAATGGCAGAACTGCTTTTTTATGCGCAAAGCTGTGGGAATTTTTTAGTATCTTGTTGGACAATGCAAAATCTGACACTGATTATGTGCAAAAGGCAATTAACTGCATCAATGCTGAGTATATCAATGGCATCACGATCCAGCAGGTCGCTGATCGCTTGAATATCAACCGCAGCTACCTGTCTGACCTTTTCAAAAAACGCATGGGCATCTCTCCCCAGAAATATTTGATTCAACTGCGACTTGAAAAAGCAGCAGAACTTTTGACTGTCTACGGACAATCTCCCTCCACTGCTGGAATTTCTGTTGGCTATCCAGACCTATATCACTTTTCTAAGATCTTTAAAAAGCATTTTGGTGTCTCACCAAGAGAATACCAGAAGCTTAATATTTAAAGATTTTGTACTTCATTCTCTTCGCTTTTCCTACTTTTCCTGCTGCCTCTTTCCGTCCCCATCGGCTTAATTTGTCTCCGTCGCAATAATTTTCCCATGATCCATCCGAAATACCGTATCGCAAAGGATTTGTATGTCTTCTTTCGAATGACTAGCCAAAATAATCAATTTTCCTTTTTCTTTTAGGGATAAAAGTACTTTTCTTATTTCTTCTACACCCTCGTTGTCAAGTCCATTTAACGGCTCATCCAAAAGAAGAATATCTGGATCTTCCATGATCGCCTGTGCAATACCAAGGCGCTGGCGCATTCCGAGCGAATATTTTCCTACATGTTTTTTACTGTCTGGATCAAGTCCAACTATACGCATTGCATTGCGAATTTCTTCATTTGAAATTTTATGATGTATCATTGCCAAGAATTTTAGATTTTTAAATCCTGAATACTCTGGCAAGAATCCTGGATTCTCTATAATTGCACCAATTCGATCTGGCATACTTATATCTTTTCCTAAAACCTTTCCTTCTATTTTTATACTACCAGATGACGGGCTAACAAAACCGAGTATCATTTTCATCAGCATTGTTTTTCCAGAACCATTTCTCCCTACTAATCCATAAATCTTTCCTGACACAAGCGTCATTGAAATATCAGAAATGACTGTCTGTGTTCCAAATGTTTTTGTCAAATTTTCAATTTCAAGCATATCACATCACGCCTCCTCTGTCAAAAAACCATTTAGCGAAATTCGTTTCGCTGTATGTAATATTAAAATAAATAGAAAAATCACTAATAATGCATCGGCTGCTATCACAAATGGAATGCTGATAAAATGATTTGCTGCCATAATATTCAACTGTTCAACACTTGTCCAACTGACAGGAGAAAATGCCAATATCCAATAATTATTTGGCCAGGCTGCCCACACTAAAATCGGGTCGAGAAATACAAGAGCTCCTGCAATTGCCATTCCACACACTACATTCCTTCTTATCAAACTAACCCAGTACATGAAAAGACCAAGAATTGAAAATGAAACCCAAACTGACACAAATGTATACATCATCGCGCCCGACGGATACAAATATCTTATCATTTCCGATGAGAACTGAGCACTCGGATAAATATTCGCAATCTCTCCAAGTGGCATCTTTCCTGTTCCAAGCACCATATCAGTCAATGCTCCTGAAAATGAATCCCTCATTGTTCCAATTGGGAGAATCATAAGTGACGACACAATTAATATAAAAGCAGCATACAACAATGCCATCCCTACAATATATATGCACTCGCCAACACACCATGCAGTGCGTTTACTCCTCATAATTATATATGGCTTTAATGGATAAAAAAAAGGAGCATCGCATAAAAGACACAGCATTCCAATATAAAACAAAATCTTAGGTGCTTTCACAGAAATTGTTGCACTGCAAAACAACAATTCCATAATATAGATAGGTGCTTTTGTCCCAGTATCAATTCCATAATTGATCACAGGACGCAAATAATAATGAATCAAAAGTGCTGTGAACACAAAAATAAACCACACTCTGGCATCACGCTTTAGTCGCCTAAAATTTGCTCCCGCTACAGCCAATACCGATCTACAATAATCCATTCTGCTCCCTCCATTTCATTCTCCGATAAAATAGATATGTACAAATAAGAATTACACAAACTGGATATAACATTCCCCATAAAAACATAATTCCTTGCAATGTTTCTTGTCCTGCTGGCAATGTCGGTTGCATACTAATCAAATTATAGACATCGAATATCGAACCTAACGGAATGTATGAAATTGCAGAGAAAAATACCATTCCTGAAATTCCAATGCAAACAAACGTATTTGGCTGAAATACTGAAAACAGCATTCCAACTGCGCAGCTCATTGCGCAGACCATTCCAAACTGCAACCCCATCATTCCAATATACAAAACTGGAAACTTATATCCTATTTGATAATAGCACGGAACCGTTTTAATCTGTGTTAGGTTTGCCCCTAAAAAGCCAACTGCCACAACTAAAAATACATAAAATGAAGCAATACATGCAAAAACAACTGCAACTGTATTTACAATAAATTTTGATATGCTGTAACTTATTAAATCCGTTCTTGCAAGTATCATGCGAATATAATGATGTTTGAAATCATAACAAAATCCAGCTGTATAAATTCCAGCCGTGAACATTACCATTAACACCTTAAATTTATCCATCATTAGTGCTGTACCTAGCATATCAATTACACCATACGCCAAAATATCTTTTTTACTTGCTCTAATCATATCCCACGATGAAAAAATTAAAGTAAACACTAGAGCTACTATTATTATTATCATTTTTACGGAACAAATGCTTCGTTTTGCATCCATTTTCATTGCATTCATCTTTTTCACCTCCAATCATTCTATTCATCTTTATAAATTTTCAATATATTTGCTCACAAATCCTGTAACAGCATCAATCCATATACTTCCTTCATCATCCTCTGCCATTTCAGGATAAGAATAGTTAATTTTCCAACATGGGTTCATCGACGGTTCATCTGCCTCAAACTGCACAGCTCTAGTTGAATATACTAGTTCTATTGACTTAATTTTAAATTTACTCACATCTTCAATTCCCTTATCCAACATTGCTGTCGATATTGCTACTTCTTTTGAGATCAGCTTTTTCTCCTGCTTTTTACTCACTTGAACTGGAGAATATCCTTTTACCAGAACCGCTTTTTCTAACTGCGGTACATACACAATAACTAGTGTCTGTCCCCATCCATCCACAAGCAAATTATTTACATACGGTCGGTAAATCAATAGATATGCTTCATCCTTTTCCTCCCACTGAATATACGAAATTTCATTCAGTTCCGTCATTTTCTGTTCAATTGATTGCACCAGATCGGTATCTTCCTTTTCTAATGCCTCCTGACGCTCCTTATTTAATCTCCACTTTTCTGCTTCTGAAAAAGGATGATAAAAATTAGGATCTGGAGCAGCCGTCGTTGTATTGTTTATTTTACAGACACGGTTAAGCGCTTCTTTTGTCATTGCATATACTTGTACGTCTGCATCTTTATATCCACATGCCACCGCATATTTTTCGCATTGTTTAATTGCCTCTTCCCTTGTACATGATTTTAAATCCTCTTTTGGAAACTGCTTTTCCATTGAGGAACCGATTCCATTATATAAAAAACCAGGTATATCATAAATGTCATAGCACATACCTGCAGCGTTTCTATTATCTGTATATATGATATAAGATGACTTTGATTGACCATTCTGTAATATATTTAATATTTCAAACTCATTCTCATAGAGATACTGACCAGAAGACATATATCCCTGCTCTTCTAAATAATCATAATACGGCTTCACCAGATAATCCTGTGCCATTGTCTCATCACAGCCTAAAAAGCAATTTGTCAGCTCATTTAAAATAAACGCATCAGATACTTGTGCCTTAAGATACACAATCTCACCTGTCAGTGTATCTTTTTTCGTTTCACGCATTTGTGTCTCATCTATTTCAGTTTCTTTTGCTTCACATGTTTGAATATCATTTATTTTTGTATCACTTATTACAGTTTCATTTACAGTTGTTTCTGCAAATGGCACCTCCAATTCTCTCTTTAATTTGCATCCTGATAAAGAAAATGTGCTCGATATTAAAATAATTGATGCAATAGGTATTAATCTCACTCTTGATTTCATGTATAAACACCACCATTCTTTTATAAAATACATCCCAAAAAGTTAGTTGCCAAATTAATCCAATTACTTCCTGTTACTTGAACTTTAATCGTATTGGTCGCTTGATTTTTAATTTCACGACCTGCTTCATATCCTTTATTCTTTGTAAATACACCCAAATGATACGAACCGGCCAATACAGTAATTCCAGATAATGCGAACATTAATGCAGCTACTATTGCCAATAATCTCTTTTTTAATGCAATATTCATAATAAGTCTACTTTCTAGTAGCTATCAATTAACTCAACTTTATTTCCCATTGGACTCACCTTCCCTTCTATAATCACGAGTTTCAATTCACTTGATTATTTTATACCATATATGATATCAAAAGTACATGACCAAAATACCATATTTTTTCTTATTTTTCTTTGATTTTGGTCATGTACTTTCTTTAAAAAACATGCTATAATTATTTATTAGTGACTAATAATTTTAAACATTTTGCGAAAGAAGAACGTCACATGAAAAAATTTAGAGCGGTCAATTGCTTCCTGACAAATTTCCATGGCTTTTTCCTGTCTGTTTATGTTCCACTCCAATGCAGCATATAAGAAAAGATTCGCAATAAATTTAGTGTTGCAAAACATATATTCTAGTGTTATACTTATTCTGAAAGGAACTTTTACACCGTGCAAATGATAAATGATCTTATATTAAGGTCAAAGATACCTTCGATAAAATTCCAAAATTTGGAGAATGATTTTTGAATGGAGGAGTTTTATGGAAAAACCAAATGAACGGCGACCCAGCACAAAAATCCAATGGCATCCTGCTTTCTGTGCCGCAGCCGAACTTGAGCTTCGCTTCAATAAAGACGATCTCGAATTTAAGCGCGAGTACAATCTAAGCAAAAAGCCACTTCAAATGGATCTTTTAATCATTGAAAAAAGGAAAGGTGTGCAGATTCAAAATGAAATCGGAAAAATCTTCCGTGCTCATAACATCATTGAATTCAAATCACCTGATGATAATCTCACTATTGATGATTTTATCAAGACACTGGGATATGCCTACCTGTATAAAGGGCTTGGCGATCACGTCAATCAAATCCCACTAGGAGAATTAACAGTTTCTCTCTTTCGGGCATCTTCACCGAAAGGACTCTTAACTCAACTATCTGAATATGGATTTTCTATTCAAGAACATACACCCGGCATATACTACATAAATGGGTTTGCAATTCCTATGCAGATTGTTGTGACAAACGAACTTAATTCTAAGAATCATGAAAGCCTTAAAGTATTATCAAAAAATGCCAATACTGACGATATTCATAGATTCACAAGATTTGCTCAGAGTTTTACAGAGCCTGGGGATAAGGAAAAGGCTGACGCTGTATTACAGGTAAGTGTCGCTGCAAACAGAAAAAACTATGACAAAGTAAGGAGGACTTCGGATATGTGTGAGGCATTGAGAGAGCTTATGAAGGAAGAAATTGAAGAAGAGTTAAAGAAAAGCCGAGATAAAGCAATACAAGAAGGACTCGCACAAGGACTTGAACAGGGACTTGAACAGGGTATTGAGCAAGGTATTGAGCAGGGACTTCAGCAGGGTATTGAGCAAGGTATTGAACAGGGACGCATCAACCAGTTAATTGATCTTGTTATGCAAAATCTTCTGCCTATCGAAACTGCCGCTCAGTGTGCAAAGATGACGCTTGACGAATTTAAGGTTGCAATTGAGAAAAAGGAAAACTAATTAGCAATTCAAGTCAAAAAAATAGCCAGTGGACGAGAAAACATTTTCCCTTCCACTGGCTATTTGCTTCTTTTACTCAAAAATTCCAATATAGGACAGCGTCGGCGCTACTCTTGAATCTATAATTTCAATTACTAGCTCTTTTATTAGTTCTTTTGTTTTGATCTCATCTAACAAGGCAATCTTTTTATAGCCAACCACTGTTCCCTCGAAAATGCATTTTTCACTACCATCATGCACTGTTAAAATTCTAAATGCTTCTATACGCTGACTCTTTTTTATATTTTCTTTCAATACTACACGGTGAATATCATACTCTTTATCAAATTTTATGTGAATCCTACAGTTTCTTTGTCCATCTAACGTCGTAAAATATGAATCATAATCATCGTTTCTTACATTCTCGATTTCAAAGCCTTTCTTTTGTTCTTCGCAGAAAAGTGATGCTTTCTCTAACAAGTTTTTGCCATAGCATTTCTTTTTATATTCACCGATCTCATGCAGTCGTTTTACATCATTTTCATGAAATAAACCTTCTTTTGTCGGAGGAATATTTAATAAAAACGTCGCGTTTCCTCCAACGGAGTGTTCATATATTGAAATCAATGTTTCCAATGATTTGACTTGATCGTCTTCTTCTTCATGATAAAACCATCCTGGACGAATACTTGTATTAACCTCTGCCGGATACCAGATAAGCTCCTTCTCATCTTTTATCAGTTCATAGCTTCCCAAATCCTGATCTGACGCACGGACAATGCGCTCTCTAAACTGCGTATCATCCTGCTTTTGGCTGTTTTCCTGAATCTTTTCCGTATCTCTTGTGCGAAGCGGTACAACACTCCACTCAGATTCTCTCGTGCTTCCAGCCTCATTTCCGCACCAACGCACATCTGGTCCGCACACATGAATACAAGCATTTGGCTGCAGCCTTCTTATAACTTCATAATATCTCTCCCAATCATAGTACTGCTTTTTCCCATTTGGTCCTTCCCCACATGCACCGTCAAACCACACAGCAAAGATTGGTCCATATTGTGTCAGAAGCTCCGTTAACTGATTTACAAAATAATCATCATATGGCTTTCCCTGTCCGTATAGATAATTATTTCGATCCCACGGTGACAAGTAGATTCCAAAATCCAGTCCATGTCTTTTACAGGCTTCTGCTACTTCCTTTACAATATCGCCTTTTCCTTCACGATATGAACTTGCTGCTACCGTATGCGTTGTGTAACGGCTTGGCCATAAGCAAAAACCATCGTGATGCTTGCATGTCAAAATCAGCCCTTTCATGCCTGCAGCGCATAAAGCATCACACCACTGATCAGCATCCATTTTTACAGGATTAAAGATAGCCTCATCTTCTGTCCCGTCACCCCATTCTTTTCCTGTAAATGTATTAACTGTAAAATGAACAAAGCCATAAAATTCTCTTCTTTGATGCGCAATCTGCCGTCTTGACGGCACAACCGAAATCAAGCGCTGTTCCACAAATTTGTCAATTTCTTTTCTCATATGATCCTTCCCTCGGCTTTCTATCTTGCCTTTCCCTTCTTTTTCTTTTCTTCATACATGATCTTGTCTGCTTTTTCAAGCACCATTGGAATAGAAAGCTCGTCTGTACATAATACAATCTGACATCCAACCGACATATCAATTACAAACTTATTTTTTCCCTGTGCATTATACATGGCAATCTCTTTTCGCACAGTCTCCACCAATTCAATTGCACGAGTTTCATCGCCAATCATCATAAGTGCAAATTCATCACCGCCAAGGCGGCCTGCTATACCATGTACTCCGGCAGCTTTCTTTAAAATATCTGCACAGGCACAAATTGCAATATCTCCTGCTGCGTGACCATAATTATCATTGATTTGTTTTAATCCATCCATATCAGCAAACAGAATAATTGCTTTTCTATTTTTATAAATACGATTCATATTCATTGCCTGTTCCATAAAGCCACGGCGATTTTTAATCTGCGTCAGCTCATCTCGCTCTGACACAAAATTTAAAATTTCATTTTTGCTTCGAAGCTCCTCAAGCAAAAGCTCGCGCTCGCGCTGAACAGACAAACGCTTTTTTTCTGTGTGATACGCCATCAGCGCATTTGCCATTTGAATACTGATCAAATAGACCATATCCACTTCCTCTGGCGTAATCTCAACGCTTAATACACCATACTGCGTTGAGCCAGACTGAAGGCAAAATACACTCGGCTTACGCTGATAGCGTACACTTCCTTCCTCAGAAAATCCACATTCTTCTAAAGAAGCCACGTTTTTATATTCATCAAATACCTCTACACATTCTCCATCCTGACGCGCAACCAGATAAATCGTATTTGGAAATTCCCAGCCCTTTTCTATATTATATTCAACTGGATTTCTAAAGACATAAAGCAACGCCGTTTTAACGCCAAAAAAGGACATTGGCGTTAATGCATTTTTAAGAAATTTCTCGCGATCCTGCAATGCAATAAGCATGTTTCTGGAGATCATAGGAACCATCCATGTTTTTTGACGATATACTGTATTTTTTTGTTTTTCATAGACAAATTTTTGTCCCATGTTTTCAATTTGATCAAAACCTGAAAACTGCTTACATGTACAGCCACATGATTCTCTAACACATACCTTCGCTGGTATCACAATATTTTTCCCATGACCGCTTCGCGCTAGCTCAAGTGCACTATAAACAGCCATATATCCTGACCGTTCAGAATCCTGACGAATTGTCGTGATTGGCACTGGCACGTGACGAATACGCTCCCAGTCATCAAAACCGGTAACAGCAATATCATGTCCAATATGAAGTCCACGCTTTTCACATTCCTGATAAGCAGTCAGTGCCATCACATCATTAGCACATACTATTGCCTGAAGATTAGGGATTCGATCTAACAGTGCATTTACCTGTGTCTGTACACACTCTGAAAAATCGCCTGTTTCAATGTGGCTTTCATCCATTGGCAGATCATATTTTTTCATAACATCTAAAAATGCTCTTTTTCGCTGGCAGGCATCTGTATTTCCAGGCGGTCCTGCCAAAAAAGCGAAATTATGATACCCATGGTCACGCACTAAATGCTCCACTAATTCATACATTCCATTATAATTATCGACAATAATAGACGTCCAATTAGGTCTGTCGGTCTGCTCATTTATGAGCACACATGGAACATTGCGAAAATATTCCAGGTATTGCTTTCCATAATCACTCTTCATAAAAATGCTCATCATGCCATATGTCATAATCAAGACATCTGCTTTGACATATCTCGCATAATCATAAATTGCACTTTTTTGATAATCCCATCCTATTGATGTATCAGGTGGATACAGCTGCGCTGTATAAGGACTGCTCACATTCATAAAATACATTAACTGCACATCGCACTCCTTTGATGCCTGATCAATTCCCTTCATAATGTTGATTGCGTGCGGTGAGTTAGCATTGCCAATCACAACTCCTATTTTACAGCGCTCCTGCATTTTTATCCCTCCTTTTTTGAGCCAATAGTCTTATTTCTATAAAAATCAAAATTTACTTCATCATTTCTGCATCTTTTTTTGCCTTTTCCACAGCTGCCACAAGATTATCCCCGGCACGCTCCATCGCATCAAAAACTTCTTTTTGTTCATCCTGATTCCCTGCTGCCGTGCTTGTTCCTGTCAAAATGGCTGTATGCTCATCTGGTGTGAAATCCTCTTCATCCTGCACATCAATCGCGAAAGTGAGAGGATCTAGCTTGCTCAATTCTCTTGCGATAAAATGTGCAAACAAAAATGAGCCATACTCGTTTGTGTGTGTCATATCTCCCGGGTGGAAATAGACACGGCTAGCTTCTTTTCCATTTTTCTTTATTAAATCTGCCGCATATTTATGAAGGTCAATTACAGGCACACCAGTCTCTTCCCCTACCTCAAAAACAGCCTGTGCATGCTCTGCTAAAAGATCATTGTAGGTGCCGTCATCCTTCCAGGTATTGCGCGCAAGCGGTGTTACAAGAATCGGAACTCCGCACAGTCCACGAATCTCATTTACATAATTCATCAGATTTTCCTTATAGCCTGTCTGTGCCTGCAGATGTGCCAGCTTCTGATCGTTATGACCAAACTGAAACAAGCAAAAATCACCCGGACGAATATCCTTCTTTACGATATCGTAGTGTCCCTCATTACGAAAGGTTTCTGTGGTAAGTCCGCTGTGCGCCTGGTTATCAATGGCTGTACCTCCTCCGATAAAATATGCAAGGCACTGTCCCCATGAACTGTAGCATCCGCCCGGCATATATGGCTTTGGACAAGTCTGATCAGTAACTGTGGAATCTCCTGCCAGATAGACTGCCGGAATTTTTGTCTTTGCAGAAAGCTTCTCTGCTGCCATACCAACACTCTTTAATTTCGTCAGATCCTCACATGCCACTGAAAAGCCAATCTTTGTGATTGTCATGCACTCGCTGTGAAAACGCGGGATCATCTCGCCAAAATGCAGATAAAGTGTTCCCTCAATCACCTCTCCTGCCTTTCTTTTTCCAAGACGCAATAGCTGCTTTCTTCCTGCAAATACAAATAGCTGCTCTATTTCTTTAGCAGTCTCTATTTTATATGTGATGTAATAAATGCCCTCGCCATCTGCATCAGCATAGTAATCAGCTACCTGTAATCCCTGTGCGTTTTCGCTTCCCTCGCTGCCTTCCTCAAAGCCGTCACCAAGCTCAGGAATATAGTCTGCAGCCTTAGTATCTAGCGTATGTATCATAATCGTTATCTCTCCTCTTATTTTCATATTTCACAGCATCTTGACCGTTTTTATATCGGTTTTAGCGCTCTGATTTGTGTGTTTTTCCAGTTTTGTTTATATAATACTCCCTTTTTATAATTCTTGCAACCTTTTTGTAGGCTATCTTTTGCAAAGCCATTCGGTGCAATGGTTTCGTCGTCGGACCAGTTTTGTTACAGTTCACTGGACGCCCATTCGAAAAAAAGACAGGTACCAACTTCTGTCAACACCTGTCTCTTTTATCATAAGTTCGTGATCTTTATGCAACAACAATCTTCTTAAAGTTCTTCTTACCCTTCTTAATCACGAGTCCTTCTGCCGGAATCTCATTTGCTGCAAAGCTCATGCGGATATCTGTTACTTTCTCATCGTTTACACTGACACCACCCTGCTCTACTGCACGGCGCGCCTCTGAACGTGACTTAGCAAGACCTGCCTTTACAAGAAGACTTAAGATATCAAGCTTCTCACCTTCACCTTCTGCAAAGTCAGCTGCGCTAAGCTCAACTGCAGGAATCTCTGCTGCATTTCCTGCACCAAACAATGCCTTTGCTGCGCTCTCAGCCTTCTTTGCTTCTTCCTCACCGTGAACAAGCTTTGTCAGCTCAAATGCTAAGATTTCCTTTGCCTTATTTAACTGGCTTCCTTCCCACTTATCCATCTCGTCGATCTGCTCAAGTGGAAGGAAGGTTAACATACGGATGCACTTTAAGACATCGGCATCTGCTACATTTCTCCAGTACTGGTAGAAGTCGTATGGGCTTGTCTTCTCTGGATCCAGCCATACAGCACCTGAAACAGTCTTACCCATCTTCTTACCCTCGGAGTTTAACAGCAGTGTGATGGTCATTGCACCTGCGTCCTCTCCCAGTTTACGACGGATCAGCTCAGTACCTCCTAACATATTGGACCACTGGTCATCACCACCAAACTGAAGGTTGCAGCCGTATTTCTGGAACAGCATATAGAAGTCGTAGCTCTGCATAATCATGTAGTTAAACTCTAAGAAGCTTAATCCACGCTCCATTCTCTGCTTGTAGCACTCAGCTGTCAGCATTCTGTTTACGCTAAAATGCGGTCCAACCTCTCTGAGTACAT
The DNA here is from genome assembly GCF_020687335.1 of Anthropogastromicrobium aceti. Taxonomy (NCBI): domain Bacteria; kingdom Bacillati; phylum Bacillota; class Clostridia; order Lachnospirales; family Lachnospiraceae; genus Anthropogastromicrobium; species Anthropogastromicrobium aceti. The sequence goes on along the minus strand of NZ_JAJEQN010000022.1, from coordinate 23,621 downwards.
CAATATAGTTTAAATTTAACAGCCAGTCTGCATTGTTAACAAGCAGTGCCTTTCCATCAGAGAAATCAATGAAACGTGCCATCTGCTTCTTGAAGCACTCTACATTATGCTCGATAGTCTCTTTTGTCATCATCTTTCTCATATCGGTCTTTCCAGACGGATCACCGATCATTGCAGTACCGCCACCAATCAAAGCGATCGGCTTGTTTCCTGCCATCTGAAGTCTCTTCATTAAGCAAAGTGCCATGAAGTGACCTACATGAAGACTATCTGCTGTCGGGTCAAATCCGATGTAAAATACAGCCTTTCCATTATTAACGAGATCGCGGATACGCTCCTCATCTGTTACCTGGGCAATCAGCCCTCTTGCTACTAATTCTTCGTAAACCTGCATGTTTTTTCTCCTTTTCTGCGCTTTTATTACTTTCGCCTGAGAACTTTTCTAAATACAAAGCCCCCGTCCTAACAAAAGGACGAGGGCGAAATCTCGTGGTACCACCTTTCTTCACAGTCTGCTCACACAAACTGCCTTTCAAGTACACGCATCCTGTAAAAATAATCCAGTCAATCTGCGAATACTCTGACAAGATAACGGCTGCCGCGCCGCTGCAGTCTACTTTTGCAAAATCGCAAGTTCGGTGCAGAGCTCAGAGAGGTATTCCTTATAAGCTTCCCCTGCGCCTCTCACCTGCCGGCTGCTCTCTGTTGGTTTCCCTTATCAGTACTTGTTCTCCTCAACGCTGATACACAGAGTATAACAATGTGATTAAAAAATGTCAAGTCATTATTTTCAGTATCTTGACTCCGTTAGATTTTTTCTTTTAAAATATCCAATTACACTTTTTTTATTTCTTAGAAATATCTATTCCGAAGTACTTCTCAGACAGCTCGGTCAGTGTGCCATCATTTGCCATCTCATCAAGTGCATCATTTACAGCCTCTAAAAGAGTAACTGTATCATCACCCTTACGGATCGGAATTGCAATCTCCTCTACCTGATCGGAGTAGGTTGCAATCTTGATGTTTGAATCTGGATGCTCTTTCTTGTAATCGTTAAATACAACTTCTGCATTAAGTGTTGCATCGATACGCTTGGAAAGCAGCAGCTCGATAGTCTGATTTAAATCATCAACACCAGTAACAGTTGCACCATATGCCTCTGCCTGTGATGCGTAGGTACTTGTGATTGTGTTTGCAGTCCTCTTGCCCTTTAAATCTTCCATTGATGAAATCTCATCGTAATCGCCGCGAACGATAACAGCAGTCTTATTATATGCATATGGAGTAGAGAAATTGTACTTTTCTGCACGCTCCTTTGTCACGCCAACACCATTTACCATGATATCGTAACGTCCTGTCTCTAGACCTGCAAGCAGTCCATCCCACTCGCCCTCTACAAACTCAACCTCTACGCCAAGTTTCTCTGCAATGTTCTGTGCCACCTCTACGTCATAGCCAACAAGATCATTGTTATCATCATGGTAGGTCCACGGAGCCCATGTTCCCTCCATTGCCACAACAATGTTTCCGCGCTCCTTAATCTGTGCTAAAAGATCATCTGCTGACTCGCCGGTTCCGATTTCTGTAGATACTTCTTCGCTTCCAAGCTCAGTCTCAGCCTTCTTTGATTCTTCCTCGCTCTTTGCTTCTGCGCTTGTGTTTACTTCGCTGCTGCCTGCTTCTGTATCCTTGGTCTCGGCAGACTTTGTAGTAGTCTCCTTTGTCTCCTGTGCAGAAGTCTTTGCAGCTGTAGTACTCTTATCAGATGTACCCTTTGAAGAGCAGCCTGTCAATGCGGCAGATGCAATCACTGCTGCTGTTAATGTGCATGGAATTAATTTCTTAATTGTCATAATTTTCCTCCTCTTTATTTTATGAAAAAGCAGTACTGACAGATATTTTCCTTATCAGAAATGCTTTTACAATCAATAATTACTCCTGAAAGATTCGCAAGAACTCCTTTGTGCGCATTTCCTTCGGATGCTCAAAAAATTCCTTTGATGATCCCTGTTCGACAATTACTCCTTTTTCCATGAAGATCACACGATTTGATACTGTTCGCGCAAAGTTCATCTCATGAGTAACAACAAGCATTGTCATTCCTTCCTGTGCAAGCCGCTTCATAACTGCAAGCACCTCCACTGTCAGCTCTGGATCTAGCGCCGATGTCGGCTCATCAAAGTAAATAATCTCTGGATTTACTGCTATTGCCCTCGCAATCGCCACACGCTGCTGCTGACCACCTGAAAGCTGCGACGGATAGTAATCACTTCGATCTTCCATACCAACCTTTTTTAATGCCTCGTGTGCTATTTTATTTGCCTCATCCTTTGGCATTTTTCTTCCGACAATTAAGCCTTCCGTTACATTCTGCAATGCTGTTTTGTTGGCAAACAGGTTATAATTTTGAAATACGAAAGCCGTTTTCTTTCGAATACGCGCAATTGTGCGCTTCGATGCCTTATGCAGTTCAATTGTCTCCTTGTCAAATGTCATAGTTCCGCCATCTGCCTTCTCTAAGAAATTCAGGCAGCGAAGAAGTGTCGTCTTTCCTGATCCGCTCGGTCCAAGAATCGCAATCACATCTCCCTTATTAACAGAAAGGCTAACATCATGAAGAACATCTGTCTGACCAAATGACTTTTTAATATTTTTAATCTCCAGCATGTGTTACCCCTCCTTTCTGCCATAGTAGCTTAGCTTCTTCTCACCTATACTCTGCACCTTTGTCAGAACGGTTGAATACATCAGATAAATCAGACCTACTTCAGAATATAAAAGCAATGATTCATAATGTACTGCTATGATCTGCTTTGTCGTTTGAAGCATTTCCGTTACGGTAATACATGATGCCAAAGATGTATCCTTTACCATGGAAATCAATGAATTAAACAGGGATGGGAACGCGGTGCGCATTGCCTGTGGCAGCACGATTCTAAAAATCGTCTGTATATAAGAAAGACCTGCACACTGTCCGGCCTCTAACTGTCCTGACGGAACTGATTCTAGCGAAGCACGAACTGTCTCTGCACAATATGCGCCTTCATTTAATGCAAATACAATTACTGCTGCTGGAAATGGATCGAGTAAAATTCCGATCCTCGACAAGCCAAAAAACACAATATACAGCTGGACTAAAAGCGGCGTACCACGAAAGATCCAGATATAAAAGCGACAAATCTGCTTTAACACTTTGATGTTCGCAAACTGCACTAAAGCAACCACAATTGCAATCACCATTGCCAGTGAAAAGGAGATCACTGTTAACGGAATGGTGACAGTCAAGCCATGCATGAACATCTTTGGAAAGGAGTCAATAAACAGATTCCACAACCGACCACTAAACATAAAACACCCTCTTTTCTTAATAAAAGAATAAAGCAACGCGGCAACCCGCAGGCCGCCGCGTCAAAAACTTTAAAAACCTACTTCTTCGATAGTTTAATAGATTTTTTCCGATATGTCAATGAAATAAAATCTTATATTTTTTGTACTTTTCTGTTACTGTTCATACCATGCGACTGTTAGCGCTATTGCAATTATCAAAAATCCAAGACCCACAAGAAGTGTCATATATTGTCCTTTGCCTTTTTGCTTTCGCTTTTTGGCCTTTTCTACCTTAAACTCGTAGAATTTTCCATTCGCTTCCCGTGTGGAAAACGGAATCAGAAAATGAGCACCTTTTTGCAGTGCAAAGGAGAAAATATCAAGCACACCAGTAGTGGATATCCAGACAAGAAGACCAAAGCTTATATATAACAGTGCAATGACAGAAAAGCCATTGCCAATTGCCAGGATACGGTCTGCAGCCGATACGCCTTCTGCAAACGCTCCTTGCGATGTCATAACACCGACTGCGATAATAAGGCCAATTACAATCTGGATTATTAAACGGATTATATTTTTTTTCTCCATTTAATTTCCTTTCATCTGCTCTTTGTAACGTGCAAACTCGGCATCGTTGCAATGTACAAAATGACCTGGAGCCACCTCTCTGAAGGATGGCTTGTCGACTGTGTAGTCGTGCTCTTTTAGCGGAACGTATGTGATACGCTGACGTTGCTTCTCATAATGCGGGTCTGGAAGCGGAATTGCTGAAAGAAGCGATCTTGTATACGGATGAAGCGGATGCTTGAACAGCTCATCGGAGTCGGCAAGCTCTACCATTTTTCCATAATACATAACACCGATTCGATCAGAGAAATACTTTACAACAGATAAGTCATGAGCGATAAACAGAATCGTCAGTCCCATCTTATGACGAAGATCATCAAGAAGGTTGATAACCTGCGCCTGAATGGAAACATCAAGTGCGCTGACCGGCTCATCCGCAATGATAAGCTCCGGATTCATAACAACCGCACGTGCAACACCAATACGCTGGCGCTGTCCGCCGGAGAACTCATGCGGGTAGCGGCCTGCATGCTCACGCACAAGACCAACGAGCTCTAGTACACGATATACTTCTTCATCAATCTTTTTCTGATCCTTCTCACCGCGGATAACAAGACCTTCTGCAATAATCTGACGCACGGTCATACGCGGGTCGATGGATGCAATAGGATCCTGGAAAATCATCTGAATATCTGTTACAGCACGACGGCGCTTCTGATCTTCCTGCGCAAGACGAATCTGCTTTTTCTGCTCTGCAATCACTTCATCGCGCTTTTTCTTTGCATCCTTTAATTTCTCGCCGGACACACCAGACTTCTTTAAAGCAGTATAGGCTTTCTTTGCCTTCTCGATCTCCCACTTGTAGGAGCCAGTTCCTGCTGCGATGCGTTCTCCCTTAAAGTATACATTTCCGGAAGTGATGTTGTAAAGCTTGATGATGGAACGTCCTGTCGTAGTCTTTCCACAGCCGGACTCTCCTACAAGGCCGAATACTTCGCCCTTTTTCACTTCAAAGCTGACATCATCCACTGCCTTATTTTCTTTAAAATACTGGCACAGATGCTCTACCTTAAGCAGAGTCTCCTGTGAGCTTGCCACATTCTTTTTTTCAGGCATTGGACTTTCCTCCCTTCTCTTTCATTCGTGCAATTCTATCGGTGATGATCTTTGGAATCTTTACCTTTGGTGCATCCGGATGGAGCAGCCATGTTGCCGCATAATGCGTATCACTGATCTTAAACATCGGCGGCTGCATCTCAAAATCAATCTTAAGCGCATACTTGTTACGATCTGCAAATGCATCTCCTACCGGCGGATAAATCATATTCGGCGGTGTTCCCGGGATAGCTTCAAGACGATCATTTGTATCAACATCAGGCATAGCAGAAAGCAGTGCCCATGTATATGGATGCGCCGGTGAATAGAAGATATCATCTGCTGTTCCAGTCTCAACAAGCTTTCCTGCATACATAACGCCAATACGGTCTGCCATGTTTGCAACTACACCAAGATCATGCGTAATAAAGATAATAGACAGATTACGCTTTTCCTTTAAGTGATTGATAAGTTCCATGATTTGTGCCTGGATCGTAACGTCAAGTGCTGTTGTTGGCTCATCACAGATCAAAATATCTGGGTCAGCTGCCAGTGCAATTGCAATAACAATACGCTGTCTCATACCGCCTGAGAACTCAAATGGGTACTGACGATAACGCTTTCTAGGCTCGGAGATACCTACCTCCTCCAAAAGCTTTAATGCCTTGTACTTTGCCATTTCCTTTGTCACACGGCTTACGGCGCCAGATGCGTTTTCACGGAAAAATTCAATCAGCTCTTTTGTATTTTTCGCAAAATCAACTTCGTTTTGCTCTGCCAAATCTTCTTTATAATGCTCTGTCAGACGATTTAACAGTTCTCTTACATTATCCTGCTCAAGCTCAAGGTCAACTGCCGTAGATGGTGTTACCTTCCATGTTGGCTGTTTTCCCTTTGCAGTCAGATTATCATATTTCTTCTGCTGTTTTGCATGCTTTTTTGCAGCAGCTTTATTTTTATCAATTCCGCCAAAATAATGCTCCTGTGAAGCACGGATGCTTCCTGCAAATGTCCATGCAAGTCCATCCTTATGAATCTCAATAGGATCAATTGAAGCCTCTACTGCCTGAATCATCTTCTCAGCAGCTTCTTTACATGACTTCACATCCCAGGAATCACTGTCAAAGATGCTTCTGTTTGCACTGATCACATCAATTGCTTCCTTCTTTTTCCTTGCAGATTCTTTTGCACTAAAGGAAAGTGCCTTTGATGCTTCCTCACAAAACTCGTTTAAGAAGTTCTCCTCAAGATAGGTGCGCATCATTTTGTTAAGCTCATCAATCGGCATAGAAACTGGCACAGACTTTCCAGAGAACTGCGCATAGTAACCCATACTAAAGAAATCTGGTTTTTCTTTTTTAAGTGCTTCTGTCATGATGCCCTGCAAAATCTCAAGCTGCGCTTTTGATGCTGTAAAGTTTTTTGACTTGCAGTCAGAAGGAATCACTGATTCAAGTGTCTTTACTGCAGCTTCAAGCTTGCTCTTATCATTGCTTACAACAAAATCATTTGGTGTAAGCTTTGACAGGCGCACGATTTCCTTAAGTGTATACTTCGGATCATCGAGTGCTTTCTTTTCAATATGAAACAGTGTATCTGTAATATCGTCAAGCACCTCGATTGCAGCCTCATGCGCTGTGTTGTATGTCTGCTCAATCTCGATATGCTTAAATTCAAACTTATCAAAGTTTTGGCAAAGTGTGTGCGCCTTTGTGCTGTCTGTACCTGCCGCTGTCATTGTCTTTTCAAGCAGCGCAAGTGTCTGATTAAAGGAGTTTCTGCTGGCCTTCTGATGTGCCTTTCCCTTTAACAGCATCGCCTCTGTCAGCTGCTTTCCAACACGCATAATCGGATTTAAACTTGAAAGCGGATCCTGGAAGATCATTGCAATCTTATCACCACGGATGCGGTAAAAATCATCCTCACCTATTTTTAACAGATCCATACCATCGTAGATGATTGAACCGCCCTCGATGATGGAGTTTCCTGCAAGGATTCCAAGAATTGCCTTTGAAGTTACTGATTTACCTGAACCAGACTCTCCTACAATTGCAAGTGTCTCTCCTTTATTTAAATCAAAGCTGATATCTCGTACCGCCTGTACTTTTCCTGCCGGTGTGCGGAATGAGACAACCAGGTTATTTACTGAAAGTTTCTTTTCCATTCTAAATTACTCCTCCGTTCCTCTCAGGGATGGGTTAAAGGCATCCCGCAATCCGTTTCCAAACAGGTTGAAGGAAATCATAAGCAGGGAAATATAAATTGCCGGGAATAAAATAATGTGCGGATACGTCGTAAGCATCGAGGTTCCCTGTGAAAGCATGGTACCAAGTGATGTCATATTCGAAGAATCCAGATTTACAATTCCCAGATATGTCATGTTCGACTCTGAGTAGATAACACTCGGAACCGTAAGCACAGCACTAGTAATTAATGTTCCGATTGCATTTGGGAAAATATGCTTAAACATCAGTCGTGAATCCTTAGCGCCAAGTGTACGTGCAGCCAGAATATATTCCTGATTCTTATAACGATAAAACTGCATACGTGTCTTGCTTGCCATACCAATCCAACCTGTCAATACAAACGCAAACAACAAAGATGGCACAACGCCGACCTTGCTTGCCAGATGCAGCTGGAACAATGATGTTACTACAATAAACGGAACATCGTTTAAGATATCGGAGATTCGCTCCATGATCAAATCGATTGCGCCGCCGTAGAAGCCCTCGATTGCACCGTAAACAGCACCGATTGCCAAGTTGATTGCAGAAATAATCAATGCAAACAAAAGACTAAATCTTGCACCCTCAGCCATTCTTGTCAGGATATCCTGTCCGTAAGCATTTGTTCCGAACAAGAATATCGGCTCATGGCCGTAACGATACTGAAAATAGCTAAGAGCATCTACACGAACCTTAAATGACATTGACGTTGAAGAACCGGTTACTGTCGCGTAACGATAAGAACCATCATCTCCAGCAATACGAAGACTATGATAATCTCCGTCCTTTCCCTTTGTCAGATAAATAGGCGTAATATTTCCATCCTTATCCAGCTTCGGTGCACCCTTATTTGTACACTTATACCAGATATTTGGATCAGAACGCAGATTCGGTGCCTGAATTGACTTTGAGTCAACTGACGGATAAATTACCTGAATCTGATTTTCATCCTGCCAATCTTGAATAGCCTCATACTCTGCTTTTGTCAGCGTCAGATTTAACATACCAATCTTGGAATAGGAATCTACTCTTACATCATAAAATGTGCTGTTTGATGTGCTGGAGGAATCCTCATAATCAGCCTTATAGACTTTTGTGATCGCATTTACTCCGCGCTCTGTCTCCATTGCCTCATAATATGCATACATATCACTGCTGATTGTTTCTCTCTTTGCACCATCCCAGCCTGCCCATGAAAATAGCTTTGACTTTGGAAGCAGCTTTCCATACTGAAGATACGTTGTATCAGTCTTCGATTTTGTATAATTGTTGTGTGACACAAGCGGAACAATAAGTGCAAATGCAAGAAGCAGTGCAATGATAACCGCTGCTGTCAGTGAACTCTTATTGCGGCAAAAACGCATCATAGCATCCTTGAAATAACCAACTGGCTTTGTCTCAAGCTTCTTGTCATGGATCGCCTCGCTGCGGTCAAAAAATTCAAATTTTTCTTTTGGGATATTTGTATAATCTGTATTTTTGCGTGCCATTTTATCGTTCCCCCATTCTGATTCTCGGATCGATAAAGCCGTAGCTGATATCAACTACTAGTCCTGATACAAGTCCGATCAGTGTATAAAATGCAGACAACAGCATAAAGAAGTTGTAGTCGCGTGCTGTAATAGAATTTAAATACAGCTGGCCGACACCAGGTACACCAAAGATCGTCTCAATAATCAGAGATCCGCCTAAGATACCGACAAACTCTCCCAAAATCATTGGGAATACCGGAACCATGGAATTTCTCATTGCATGGCGAATCGTTGCCTGTGAGCGAGTCAAACCTTTTGTTCTTGCAAGCAGCATAAAATCACTTGTCAATACCTCAGAAAGCTCGGCGCGCACATATCTGGCCAGACTGGCAATACTTCCAAATGCCAGTGCCAGCACAGCCGGCATGACTGAGCGGAACATAGACAGTGAAAAATAGTTCGTTCCACTGTTCATCTGAAGTGGGAACAACTTAAGCTTATAGCAAAGCAAATACTGGATTAACAGTGCATATACATAAGACGGAACGGAAATAAATACCATGACAAGTGTAGAGATAAGATAATCCTGCCACTTGTTTTTCTTTAATGCAGCAAAAATACCAAGCAGCAGTCCGCTCGGAATTGCAAAAATCATGGAATAGATGTTTACCATCATGGTTGCCGGAAGTTTGGAAGTGAATACCTTCCATACATCCTGGCTGCGGTACAGCGCCTCACTGATTCCCCAGTCTCCACCTAATACGCTTCGTTTTAAGAAAATCAGATACTGTATCAGAATCGGCTTGTTATAGCCTAACGCTTCTCTTCGCTGCTGAATCAGATTCATGTCCTTGCCAAACTGCTTGGCATCCACAAGCGGCAGCAGCTTTACAAGTACAAAGCATACTGTCAGAATTGTGAAGAAGACAAAAAACATCAGCGCGATACGCTTTAGTACGTACTTAACCATCGTTGTCCTCCGTTTGTTTTCATGTTTAATTTTACGGTTTTACGCTTTTAAAATTTTTTCAAAAAACTGACAGGAAGGGGGCGGCAAGCCGCCCCCTTTCCCGTCGAAGTGTTGCTCTTTTTCGCAACATAATCACTTCTTATTATTCGATTTCTCGATTTTGATACTTCATTAGTTGTAATTGAGTTTTCCACCCTGCTCAGATACAAATGCATCCCACTCAGCATCGCTGTAGTCGTATGTCATGTACTGAACACCACCGCGGCCGATGCTGTAGTAATACTCATCTGTAGCAAACTGAATCTTCATACTCTTTAATGCAGCTGTACAGTCATCGAACATTGGAATCAGGTCATAATTTCCAAGAACTGCATTCTCCAGTCCAACTAATACCTCAAAACGATCTTCGCTGTTGTCATCTGCAGAACCAGCAGAGAACTCTTTTGTGGTACCATCCTCAGCCTTAATGGTAATAACTTCACCAAGCATAGCCTGAGTCCAATCCCATGCAGTTGCCGTGTAGGTAACGCCATCTGCCAATGTGATATCTATATCAGCAGACTTTGTATCCCATGACGGGTCATACTGATACTCGCTTGATGTATAAGCTTCCATTAAGCTGTACGGATCAAGTGCAGCACCTGTCCAGCCTACACCAAACAGAAGATCTACCTGCTGGCTTCTAAGTGCATCACTAAAGCCATTTCCAAGTGTATCATCTACGCTAAAGGTTAACTTGCCCTCAAGAGAAGTTCCCTTTACTGCCTCAGTGTAGCAGTTTACAAGGAACTCGTTACCCTTGTTGTAGAAGGTGCTCTCGCTGTTTGGAAGACCAATCTTGATCTCAACCACATCATCCTCATCCATAAGACCAGCTGCGATTGCCTCATCATATGCCTCGTTGAATCTCTCCTGAGCCATCTCTAAGTTGTAGCCTGTGATGCTGTCTACTGCCTCATCAACAGTTTCATACATCAATCCCTCACCGATATCATCAGAAAGACCCCAGAAGTTTGCTAAAACATTCTTTGCTTCCTCAGTATCACGGTAAGCAATACCCTCTTCCGGATCAGAGATAATGCTGTTTGAGTAAAGACCAAATGCAGCAGAGCTTAATGGGTTAACTGCTGCATTGAATGCATCACGGTCAAGTGCATAGCAAAGTGCCTCACGGAAGGACTTTAAGCTAAGGATTGTCTTGTTGATGTTATCGCCAGCAGCCTTCTGTGCTGCCTCAAGTCCCTCTACACCTGGATTCATTGCCATGAAGAAGGTACTCTCACCAACGGTATAATATGCGTAATCGCTAGAACCGTAGGTTTCGATATCATCCTTTGTCAAGCCATAGCTGTCAAGCTCACCGCTTAAGAACATCTCAAGTCTTGTTGATGGCTCTTTTACGCAGCTAACAACGATACTTGTAGTCTGATACTGACCGTCTACATTACCAAAGTAGTACTCGTTCTTATCAAGAACGTACTCCTTATCAGCCTGATAAGATGTCAGCTTGTAAGGTCCAAAGGAAGCAGTTGTCTCTGCAGAGGTACCATAAGTATTGTTGTAAACACCGTTGCTCTCAGACTCGCAGCTCTTATACAGATCTTCCTTTACTAACCAGGAATCTGTCAGTGAATACTTTAAGTAGAAGCCCTTTAATGGCTTTTCAAGGACTAAAACGAGTTCAGTATCGGATGGAGCAAAGATACCAACTTCGTCGATTGACATCTCTGGATACTCGGTACCCTGATAGATCATCTCTTCCCACTCTTTGTATGCATAGTCGCCGCCTTCTGCTGCGTAATCCTCTACAGTCGCATATCCGTGAAGATTTGCAACGATGTGCTCAAGTGCCTCAACAACCTCATCAGTTACCGGAACATAGCCGTCATCATTTGCATTTGCTGCCAAAACAGTCTCATACAGATCAACGTCGTCTTTCATAAATGCAGACTTATAATCGTCTAATGCATAGTAATCAGACAGTCCGTCAGAACCCCAAGTTGCACAGTCATTTAAGCTAACTGCTAAGTCATGTCCGTCTACAACGTAAACGCCATTCTCATTCTTCTCGAATGCAGATGGATCTACGTACTCATCCTCACCCATCTCAGAAGAGATAAAAGTCTCAGCATATGCATGCTGTCCTGCATAAAGGAAATTCTTTGCATTCTTTAATACAAGATTTCCAGAGTACAGCATATCTGCGCGGTGATGCTGTGCCTTCGGGTTTAACAGAAGTTCTGCGGACTTTACAAAATCAGAAGCAACGATCGGTGTACCGTCATCCCACTTTAAATCATCACGAATGGTAATCTTCCATGCCAATGACTCATCACCGTCTAAACCATACTGATCCTTATACTCAGCAGTTACATCCTCTGGATCGCCTGTTGCAACAAGCGGAACCATCTGATAACCATCCCTATCCTCATTGAAATCGAAGCTGTAGAAACCAGCCTCCAGATACTGCATCAGCTCAGAATCGGTCTGGGTCTGATTGTCATGCAGACTCCAGTTTGTTGGGAAATCGGCTAACGCATAGCGATAGGTATAGCTCTCAGACTCCGTTGTGGTTGCGTCTGATGCAAAAACTGCAGTGCTGCCAAGTGTAGTTGCAGCCATAGAAGCAGCCAGCATCAAAGATAATGCTACCTTTCTCATATTCATTCCTCCTATTTTCTTCTCATGTTCCGTTAGGTTTTATTTAGAACCTGATAAATCAGTATCATATATATTATATATGACCTAAAAAAACCTGTCAAGGCTAGGGCTGATTTTCTTTAGCTTTCTTAGTCAACTTGCCAGAGGGACACATTTTGAGCCACCGTACCTGTCACCATGGCTTACTTGCAGTTCTTATCAAGGAAATCAAGCACTGTCTTTACAAACAGTGGATCCATATCATTTGCCTGCTTTTTATCAAGGCGGGCAAACCATTTTGAAAGCACCTTTTCTGGAACACGGTTATAATACAAATCGTGAAGCATCTTTAATTCTTCCTTCTTGGCTAGATAATAAGCTGTTCCGCCTTTTGTGAAGAAAATTCCCATGTGATTGCTCTTTCCCGGACGTGTCTCAGTATAGTACTCAACATTTGGATTTGTAATATGGCTTCGCTGCGCGATAATAGAAGATCCCTCATAGCTAATCACTTCATCCTCTTTGCCATGCATAACAAGAACTGGCACGTCACAGCTATTGATGCCATCAATTGCAGACAAATTATAATTCTTACCAAAAACAATACGCTGATAAAGCGCAGCAAACGGAAGCAATAAATCTACCAACAATGTTGGAATGATGCGTCCTGCCGCCTCTTTTGTAATTGCCATTGGACTAGAAAATCCTGAAATTGTAATAACACCTGCAATATTGTGCTTAAAATTCAGCACTGCCGCAGCTGTATAACCGCCCCAGCTATGACCATATAAAAATACTGGAAGATTCTTTAGTGATGCAGACGCCTCAATATAACCCAAAACTGCATTCAAATCCTTCACAGCCTGATAGAAGCCCACAGATGAAGCTCCCTCACTTTCATACACGCCCGTATAATCAAATGTAAAAACCTGATAACCATCATCCAGCATATATTTAACCATGCTTAAGTTATCTTCTCCGCCGCCTGCAATTCCATGGCACACAACAACGAGACCTTTGGCAGATGCTTCTCCATATAAATATCCTGTCAGATGAGTGGAACCAGAGACGATTGTGATTTTTTTTCTCACCATTCCGCTCATATCCTTATAGCGCAGACTGATTGCGTCATCCTCCTTCTCCTGTCTGGCGAATACCTTGTGGAAAATACCTCTCACGGTCAAAATACTGGCTGCACTTACCGCTGCCACTCCTGCAATGACTGCTTTTCCTTTTTTTGATTTTGCCATAGAATCCCATCCTTTCTCTGATATCTTTGTTCTACAATCATACCCTTATTTACGAAAAAAAGCAAGGCATGTGCCCTGCTTTTTGTGGCTTCTTAAAAGAGTGGGATCACAATCCCGGCGATCACAAGGATCATTCCAGAAATCAAAAACGCTGCCATCTGACATGCTGCCTTTTCAGATTCATCCAACTCCTCATACGGCACAATTTCCTCATCGAGGTAGTCTGCAATATCGCCGCCCATGCTTTGCTTTGTTTTTTTCTTTTTATTTTTCACACCAAACTTTTTTTTCGCTGTATCAATAGGTGTTAATCCATCCAGATGCAGATAAGAAAACCATGCACCAGCCATTAAAATAATTCCAACTGCCCCCAGTCCAAAGCCAAGCCTTGAAACTCCAATCCGCTCTACGTTCACGTATTTATCCCATAGCAAGACGATCACCAGACCGATTAGGGTTCTGGTGATCGTTTTTGTCACAATGGGGCGAATCATATAGCGGTGATACTGTTTTTTCAACCATCTCATGCTCTTCTCACGCCTCTTCTTTATGCTTTCTCTGCTGCATTGATTGCTTCAATCTCAGCACGATATTTCTCAAGCTCCGGCTCATTACCATATACAAAATGACCTTCAGTAATCTCTACCCACTGCGGCTTAGAAATCGTATAATCATGAAGTGTTGGATCGTAAATCAAAAGCTTTTTCTTCTTCTCAATTTCTGGATCCGGAATCGGAACTGCTGAAAGCAGTGCCTTTGTATAAGGATGCAGTGGATGATGGAATAATTCCTCTGCCTCTGCAAGCTCCACAATACGACCTTTATAGATAACAGCAATACGGTCTGAAATAAAACGTACTACAGAAAGGTCATGTGCAATAAACAGATATGTCAGTCCTCTTGATGCCTTTAACTGGTTTAACAGGTTCAATACCTGTGCACGAATAGAAACATCAAGCGCTGAAATCGGCTCATCAGCTACAACAAACTCTGGCTCCATAATCAAGGCTCTTGCGATACCGATACGCTGTCTTTGTCCACCAGAGAACTCGTGCGGGAAACGAGATGCAAACTCCGGAAGAAGACCAACCTCTCGAAGTGCCTTCTGTACCTTCGCCTCGCGATCTGCCTCATCCTTATACATATGGAAGTTTAACAGACCCTCAGAGACAATGTAATCAACCTTTGCACGCTCATTTAAGGATGCCATAGGATCCTGGAAAATCATCTGGCAGCTCTTAATAACCTCGCGGTCAAGCTCCCTTGAAATCTTTCCATTGATCTTCTTGCCCTTAAAGTAGATCTCTCCGGCCGAAGTAGGATTGATACGGGTAATAGCGCGGCCGATGGTAGTCTTTCCGGAACCGGACTCACCTACCAGGGAGAATGTCTCTCCCTTATAAATATCAAAATTCACATGGTCAACTGCTACAAACTTTTTTCGTCCTTTTCCGAAACTAATCTGCAGGTCTTTGACCTCAATCAGCTTTTCTCTCTCAGCCATACTCATACCTCTTTTACTTATGCGCTCTCATTTTCTGTCTGAGCTGCTGCACAGACTTCGGCGGTTCTATCTTCGGTGCACGCGGATCCAGATACCAAGTCTTTGCCTTGTGCGTCTCTGAAACTTCAAAATATGGAGGCTCTTCCTCAAAATCAATAGCCAGTGCCTGTCTGTTTCGCGGTGCAAATGCATCACCCTTAATCTTGTTAAACAGATTCGGCGGTGTACCGTCGATCGTTGGCAGTGCCTCGCCCTTCACGCCAAGCTGCGGAAGTGCAGAAAGAAGTGCCCAAGTATAAGGATGTCTTGCATCGTAGAAAATCTCATCTACCTTGCCTACCTCCACGATCTGTCCTGCATACATAACTGCAACACGGTCAGCTACGTTTGCCACAACACCAAGATCGTGTGTGATATAAATAACAGACATATGATACTCTGCCTGCAGATTTCTGATCAGCTCCAAAATCTGAGCCTGAATTGTTACGTCCAGTGCGGTGGTAGGCTCATCGCAGATTAAAATCTGCGGCCGGCATGCAACCGCAATAGCAATAACAACACGCTGTCTCATACCGCCTGAAAACTCATGCGGATACTGGTTATAACGCATTTCAGGATATGGAATACCTACCTTCTCAAGAATCTGAAGAGTTGCCTTCTTTGCAACTGCTCCCTTAAGACCCTGATGAAGCTCGATACACTCCTGAATCTGCTTTCCAACCTTTTTCAATGGATTTAAGGAAGTCATAGGATCCTGCATAACCATCGCGATTTTCTTACCACGAATAGTCATCCACTCCTTTTCCTTCTTAAACTTTGCCAGATCCTTGCCATCGTACATAATGCTTCCGCCAGTAATGCTGCCGTTTCCATCAAGCATACCAACAAATGTCTTTGTAAATACACTTTTTCCTGAACCGGACTCTCCTACGATTGCAAGTGTCTCTCCATCATACAGATCAAGAGAACACTTACGGATCGCATTTAATTTGTTTCCGCGAAGGCTAAACGTAATTTCAACGTCTTTGGCGGATAATATTGGTTTCTTTTCCATTGTTCTCCCCCCTTAAACGTGATTTCTCGGATCAGCCGCATCGGAAAATGCGTTACCAACCAGATAGAATGTGATCGTAACAACAGATACAATAACTGCCGGGAATACCAGCAAATATGGATAATTCAGGAAATAGCTTCTTGCATTACGAAGAAGGATTCCAAGTGTAGGTGTGTTAATATCAAGACCAAGACCAAGATAGGAAAGAGTAGTCTCCATACTGATTGTTCTCGGGATTGACAGTGCCACTCTTAAGATAATAACACTAATCAGATACGGTAAAATATTCTTAAGAAGAATACGGTAAGTCGGAGTACCTAAACATCTTGATGCTAAGTTATACTCGCGGTCACGATACATCATAACAAGGTTACGGATGTTTCTTGCCATTCCAAGCCAACCAAATGCAATCAAAGAAACTGCCATGATGGTAAAGCTCTTACCAACCATTAAGGCAATCAGTGTCATGTAAATGATCTGCGGAATGTTATCAATTACATTGTACAGCTCTGTAAAGAAACGGTCTAACTGGCGAACATATCCCCAAAGAAGACCAATCGTAACACCAAGCACGCACTCACCGATTGCAACGATACAGGCAAGCTTAATAGATGTCTGTGTCGCATACCATACCTGGCTCCAATAGTCACGTCCTAAGTTATCAGTACCAAACCAGAACTCTGAGTTTGGAAGGATAAAGCCCTTTGAACTATCTGTGACAAGATTACGATAATCGTATTTTCCGATTACAAGTGCAACGAATGAAAATACAACAAGTGCAACAAACACGATTAAAAGCGCAACTGCACTCTTTTTCTTTAAGAAATTGTGAAATACAGATTTCCAATAAGAATAATTGGAATATCCGATCATCTCGGCCTTTTCAGGGGAGTACTCGACAACCTTAAAGCGTGCGTCATCATTTGAATTGACTGCCATTATCTTGTACCTCCCTTTCCGGTCAATGTAATACGTGGGTCAATGATCATCATCAAAACATCACCCAAAAATACGCCTATGATACCAAGTGCAGCGTATAAAATAACAAGCGTCTGAACAACATTTGTGTCATAACGGTTGATTGCGTCAGTAAGAAGAGAGCCCATACCTGGAACAGAGAAGAAACGCTCTACCAGAAGAGAACCGCCTACTGTCAGCAAAATAGAATAAGGAATATACTGTGCAAGCGGAACGAATGCATTTCTAAGCACATGAGTAACCATGATACGCTTTGATGAAAGACCCTTCACACGCGCCAGCTTAATATAATCCTTATTTAACTCATCTACCATGTAACGTCTTGTCCACAGAGCATAGCCTGCAATTGATGAAAGAGAAAGACATGCAACCGGCAGGATCATAGAAGGTCCTGGATTTCTCGTTGAATACATGGAAGGAAGCTTTAACACATGGGAACCAAATACAAGAACAAGTGAATAAGCAACAAGCGGCGGAACTGCATTTACCAATATCGTGTAAATTGTTCCAATGCCGTCGATAATACCGTCCTTAAAACGTGCCTGAAGCACACCCATAATAACACCAATTACCAGAGAGATTGCAAAAGAGATCAGACCTAACTGCATCGACATTGCAAACTTTCCGCCAATTACCTTTACAACAGAGACACCGCTTTGAATTCGTCGAGATGTACCAAAGTCAAGTCTCAACAACTGCCCATAATAGCGTGTCAGCTGTGTAAAGGTACTATCTAATAAACCTGCTGCCTTAAGCTGATCGTGCTTTTGCTGATCGGTCAGCTTCATTAGCTGGTCCTCGGTAAAGAAATAATCCGTAGGCAGCATTCTAAGCAGCAGGAATACGATAGTCACCACAATGAGGATTGTTACAAGAGACTGTAACAATCTCTTTACGGTGTATTTTGCCATATATTATTCAGCCATACCTGCATTCCAGGTTTCCTGGAATCCAGCGTAGTCTTCTGCAGTATAGGCGTCTGTAGAAGTCTCCCAATTCTTATACTTCTGATTCTGAATACCAAACATAGCGTTCTGATTGGTGTAATCATTTACGTGAGTCAGCTCCCAACCGATATCAAAGTTTGACGGAAGGGTCAGTGCATGATCAAGTAAGAATGCCTCTGCGTCTGCATAAGCCTCATATCTTGCATCCAGATCATCTGTGATGGCATCAGCCTTATTTACTAACTCAGTAAACTCATCATACAGTGCCTTCAGCTCCTCGCTCTCATTATCTACTGCATGACCATAAGCTACCATGTAATATGCGTTATCGCTGTCATTTGTTTCCTGTCCTAAGTAGTTCTGCGGATCACCGTAGTCAGCGCCCCATCCGTTGATAACGAAGGACTGACGTCTTGGATCACGAACTTCCTTAGCAAGACTAGATACATAAGAATCAATATCAAGAACGATGAAGTCATCACCGAAGCAATCGGAGAATGCCTGCTTTAATACATTTGCACTATCAAGAGTAGTCTGATTTCCACCAGCTACGAAATATCTTGCATGTACTGGGAAGGTAACGCCTGCTGCTGTTAACTCCTCAATTGCCTGTGCCTTGTACTCTTCAAACTTCTCAGAATCAAGACGAGTCATTGTCTCACCATCATATGCCGGAAGACCTAACTTTTCCTGAACCAGACTGGTGTACTCGGTACCATCAGACAGGTAAACAAGACCCTGCATTGTGTATGCATTGTTGTAGCACTTGTATGGATTAATTGCATTTGTTCTCTTGTAGTAGCTTCCAAGATCAAGACCATAGTACCAGCACTTACGGAATGCTTCGTTTGCAATAGCGGTATTCCAATTTGTATCCTCGGACTGATCATCGTTATGCTTATCATAGTTAAAGTGGAACTGATAAGAGAACTTTGTTGGACGCTTCTCAACTAACTGATCATGAAGTGGATCAGACTCATTGTTGTAGATAGTGGTCAGGTTAGACTCTGACAGATTTACATGATCAAGCTCACCAGTAGTATACAGCTGATATGCAGTATCAATAGACTCTACCATCTTAATAGTAACAGAATCAAACAACTTTGCCTCGGTATCCCAGTACAGCGGGTTCTTTGTCAAGGTCTTTGTATTCTGCTGGATGTACTCAGTACAGGTATAAGCACCATTGTACCAGATATTTTCTGGTGTTGCAGCCTTAAAACCATCAATGCCGATCTCATCGATCATTGCCTGAGAAATTGGATACAGACAGTTATAGGTAGCTACAGTATCGAAATATGGCTTCTCACTTACACATGTATACTGTAATGTATAATCATCAATTGCCTTGATGCCAACAGTATCAGCAAACTCTGGGCTTTCAGCTGTCAGTGCAAGACCTGCATCTGCATCAAGCTCACTTGTCATGTTGTAGTAATCCTCTGCACCAACGATCATCTCCATCGGCATAGAAGTGTTAGTTGCATCATTCTTGTGGAAGTTTAATACCCACTCAAGTCCGGTTAAGAAGTCCTGTGCAGTAACTTCACCCTTCTCATTTCCGTTCTGATCAACCCACTTAACACCCTGTCTTAAATGGAATGTCCAAGTAACACCATTATCCTCTGTCTCCCAGCTCTCTGCAACTGCCGGTGCCAGCTTACCATACTCATCTGATTCAAGCAAACCATCATACAAATTGGTCAGTACCTGAAGATCAGTTGCCTGCTGAGAATACAAAACGTTCCAAGTCTCAATCTCTCTTGACTGAAGCTCGTAATCATACAGATCCTTAATCTCGTCTGCCATTGCCGGCACTGCGGATACTGCTGCCATTGCGACTGCTGTAAGAACAGCTGCTGCCTTTCTTGTCTTTCTCATGTGTCATCCTCCTTTTTGATGATATGACTTAGTCTCTTCTTAATTGTCATTTCCCCGTAGATGTCATAATACCTATACGAAGAGCGCCTGCCCTGCAGAAATTAAATCCTAAGACGATTTTCGTCTGTTGTCACTTTAAAGCAATGGAGCATTTTTGAAGAATGTGCCCTCCCTACGAACGACATAAAAAATACTGCCTGTTGCTTACTTGTGTCAGCAAAGAATGATTTGAAAAAAAGATGGTACACTTTTCCATGATCCTAATTGTGTCCATCTACTCTCGTCTAGTCATGTCCTGCTTGAAGCATACCGTTACTATAAACCAAATCAATTCATCTGTCAATCATTTATCTTGATTTTTTATAAGAAAAACTTACCTTTTTTCACAAAAAATGCCTTTTTTGTTTATTTTATGAGGTTACCCCCATAAAAAAAAGCATTTTTTCTTAAAAAACTTTTGTTTCTTCTGTTTACAATCCAGAAGTTATCTGCTATGATGAATCAATGTTAATAAATATTCTGTTACTGTTATTACACAGCAAAGTGAGGGGTTTGTTATGGATCATATTGACCGCTGCATCGTTGATATTCTGCAGCATAATGCACGTTTACCGGTTAAAGAGATTGCCAGCCGTGTCTCTTTGTCATCACCGGCCGTATGCGCCCGCATCGAGCGTCTTGAAAAATCTGGTGTCTTAGCTGGCTACCAGGCTATGATAAATGTAACCGCTATCGGCTATCTTGTAAAGGCATTCATAAATCTGGAGGTAGAACCTGACCAAAAGCCAGCCTTCTATCCTTACATTGAGTCCTGCACCAACGTAGTTGAATGCAGCTGCGTAACAGGCGAGTACTCTATGCTGATTGAAGCCTATTTCCATACCACGCAGGAGCTTGACCAGTTTGTCAATTATCTTCAGAAATTTGGACGCACCCGAACCCAGATTGTATTTTCTACATGTGTGGAGCATCGCGGCATTCCGTTGTCCGAAGACAGCACGCTACAGCCGCCAAACAGCTTAAAAAAGTCTGAAAAAAACGATTCTGATAAATAAAAAATAAGCGAGCCGGATTGATCTTATTATCCGGCTCGCTTATTTTTTATCACTTATTATTATATTATAATGTTTCAGCGCAGAAAACCCTGTCCGTTCGCAAGAACGTACGCGGGATGAATGCGCCGATTGTATACAAACCAGACATCATTCCAACAGATTTTTTTTCTGGAATTTGGAACCTCTTTTGGCCTGATGTTCTTCCGAGCGCTGAGATTCAATGTACTGCTTTAATGTTTCAAGAGAAACGCTTCCGGTAGTGGCTATAAAGTAGCTGCGGCTCCAGAATGAGGTATCATCCCCATAGATGTATTGTTTGATCTGTTCAGGGAATCGCTTACGCATCTCTCTTGACAACTGAGTCTTGATACTTCTTACAAAGACGGATACGTTTGTATTCGGTGGCAGTGATACCAGCAGATGGATATGATCTCTGTCTGTCTCTGCTGACAGGATTTTTCCGCGGAATTGCTCCGCCATATGATTTGAAAACTCCTTCATGGCAGAACTCATTTCTTCATTAATTACCGGTTTTCGATAATGCGTGACGAAAATCATATGATAGGTAAGGCAATAGATACAATGCTGCCCCCGGTTGTATCCATCTTTCTTTACCCTGTCTTTTTTGTCTTTGATATCATCAGCATTTCCGGATATACGTTTCATAATAATACCTCTCTCATTTATAGCTAAAATGATTTAAAACTTTGTGTATAGCTTGATTTTACATGTATTTTATCGTATAATATATCTGTAGTCAACCATATTCTCACGTTTTTTAAAAAGGAGGGTTCTGTATGCATACCATATCAATATTTGTGGATAAAAACCGGATGCCAAAGCCTGCATCGTATTTCGAGTGCCAGACTCACCTTGCAAAAAATTTGCGAAACGCAGCAAACTTTATCATTCGTAACCTGCGTACTGGACTGAAAAAAGCTCCGGATACACGCACCGCCAACGAGAATGAGGTTCTGGAGACCGTACGTATCGGTATTGAGATGGCAAATGAAAAGCTTCTGAAAGATGTTGACCGACTCACGAAGCAGCTGCAGAAACTGCCTGCAGACGACCCGGCCCGCACAAAGATCCAAAAGCGCATAGAAAACAAACAGAAAAACCATCCGAGTATGCCAACATCCGATCACTGGATGCTCACCTACGAGACATTGGATGCGGTGATGAAGAATACAAAGAATCCCGACTACTATGCCATGCCGTCACAGGTAAACCAGCAGGTACTTCGAAAGGTTCTCAAGGACTGGAAATCATATTTTGAAGCCCTGGCATCGTATCGCCAAAACCTGGAAAAGTTTAAATCACAGCCAAAGCAGCCGAGATACATAAAGACACCGTACACGACCGTTACTTTTACCAATCAGGTTGCAAAGCGGTCTGATATCCGTGGAAAAATGTATATCACCTTTCCACGCTGTTTGGTGCCGGTCTGTGTTGGAAAGCCGGAAGGCTCTTATGTCCGAACAGAAGTCAAGCCCTGCTATGGCGGATATATGATCTATGTGACCTTTCAGGATGCAGTCAAAACACCGGAAGCACCGAAAAATCCCACAAGGATTCTTGGACTGGATCCGGGACTTGACAACTTTTTAACCGCATTAACGAATTTCCCGGAAGCTCCGTTCATTCTGGACGGACACTGGTTAAAATCCATCAATCAGAACTTTAACCGCAAACGCGCTGTTTTGATGTCTGAGCTGACCAGAGGATTGGATTCCACAAAATCCGTGAAAAACTCTGCCCGACTGAACCGTATCTCAAAGAACAGAGCCTGTCAGATAGAAGATTTCTTTTACAAGGCAGCCCACTATATTGTGGATTTCTGTCTAAAAAATAAGGTTGAGGTCATTGTCTGCGGACACAACAAAGACCAGAAGCAGGGGATTAACATTGGTGCCGGCAACAACCAGCACTTTGTCAGCATTCCATATGCAAGATTTTTCTGGATCCTTACATGCGTTGCAGCAAAGGCAGGCATTCCTGTCATTGAAACTGAGGAATCATTTACTTCCAGGGCAAGTCTGATCGACAACGATCCCCTTCCTGTCTACAAAGAAGGAAAAGATGCAGCGTACCGGTTTTCCGGGAAACGAATCTCACGCGGACAATACGAGTCAAAGAACGGTACGATTCTAAATGCAGATGTCAACGGTGCAGGAAATATCATTCGCAAGATCTATCCGAATGCATTTGATGAAGTAAAAGATTTCTCCTACACGAATAAGACGGTCATCCGGGTCACCAGAGAGGCACTCTGCCTTGTAAAACACAAAGAAAAGCACGCCGGACCACGAAGAAAAAGTGGCATGAACCGATGGCTGCATCATCGCAGACAGGAACAGAAGCTTGTCTATTTTGAACTGTTTAAAGCAAGCAGTGCCAGGGATAAGACCAGGTATATCGAGGAATCAAAACAAAAAGCCGCCCAAAAGACGGCTTAAAGGTAAACCCGTAACAGGGTGTAGAGGGCTCGTGAAGGTCCTTTGAGGCGTTCCACCATGTCTCAAGAAGCCTCGCCCGTTCGTGAGAACGTGCGCGGGAGCATCAGTTCGCTCGGCGCGAGCGTTAATCTTAAAGGTGAAAGTCCTAAGTGCGCCTGTTAGCGGGAAGCACATAGCCAACAAGACAAGGGTGTCCG
>NZ_JAJEQN010000021.1:0-65702 GCF_020687335.1 Anthropogastromicrobium aceti | reverse complement strand
GAGACGTGACGGAAACGGTCAGGGCGGCTACGGCCAGAGAGATGGTCAGAGACGTGACGGAAATGGTCAGGGCGGCTACGGTCAGAGAGATGGCCAGAGACGTGACGGAAATGGTCAGGGCGGCTATGGTCAGAGAGATGGCCAGAGACGTGATGGAAATGGTCAGGGTGGTTACGGTCAGAGACGTGACGGTGCAAGGGGTCAGAGAACCGAGAGAGAAAATCTTGATTCTATGGGCACAGGAATGACCAAGAGCGAGGCAAGAGGCGGCAAAGGTCTTAATAAGAAAGAGCGTGAGATTCGCGAGAAGGAAAGACAGAATCAGGAGAAGAATACCAGATTCACAGAGAATACTCGCAATATCTCTAAGATGAAGCAGCAAAACAGTAAGAAGCCAGAGCCACAGCCAAAGGCAGAAGAAGATGACGGAATTAAGACAATTACAATTCCAGAGACTTTAACACTGGCAGAGTTAGCTGAAGCAATGAAGCAGCAGCCGGCAGCACTCGTAAAGTCACTCTTTATGAAGGGCACCATGATGACAATTAATGCTGAGCTGACATTTGAGCAGGCAGAGGAAATTGCATTAGAGTTTAACTATATCTGTGAGAAGGAAGTAAAGGTTGATGTAATTGAGGAACTTCTTCGTGAAGAAGATGATCCGGAAGAGACAAAGGTTTCAAGACCTCCGGTTGTCTGCGTTATGGGTCACGTTGACCATGGTAAGACCTCCTTACTGGATGCTATTCGTTCAACTAACGTAATTTCAAGAGAGGCCGGCGGAATTACACAGCATATCGGTGCTTATATGGTTAAGTGCAATGGACAGGATATTACATTCCTTGATACACCAGGTCATGAGGCATTTACAGCAATGCGTATGCGTGGTGCTCAGGCAACTGATATCGCTGTACTTGTTGTTGCAGCAGACGATGGTGTTATGCCGCAGACAATCGAGGCGATTAACCATGCAAAGGCAGCAGGTGTTGATATTATCGTAGCAGTAAACAAGATTGATAAGCCAACTGCAAACATCGAGCGTGTAAAGCAGGAGCTTTCTGAGTATGAGCTGATTGCAGAGGATTGGGGTGGTCAGACCATCTTCGTTCCAGTATCTGCAAAGACACATGAGGGAATTGATACCTTGCTTGAGATGATCTTGCTTGATGCAGAGTTAAAGGATCTTAAGGCAAATCCAAATCGTAAGGCAAGAGGTCTTGTAATCGAGGCACAGCTTGATAAGGGTCGTGGACCAGTTGCAACAATCCTTGTTCAGAAGGGTACACTTCATGTTGGTGATAATGTTGCAGCAGGATCATGCTATGGTAAGGTTCGTGCAATGATCGATGACAAGGGACGCAGAGTAAAAGAAGCAACTCCGTCTATGCCAGTTGAGATTCTTGGTCTGAATGATGTTCCAAACGCAGGTGAGATCTTTGTCAACACTGAGAATGAGAAAGAGGCAAGAAGCTTTGCTGAGACCTTTATTAAAGAGAATAGAGAAAAGCTTTTGGCTGATACAAAGACACAGCTTACTCTTGACAGCTTAAATTCCCAGATTAAGGAAGGAAGCTTAAAGGAACTGAATTTGATCGTTAAGGCTGACGTTCAGGGTTCTGTTGAGGCTGTAAAGCAGTCCTTATTGAAGCTGTCTAATGAAGAAGTTGTTGTTAAGATTATTCACAGTGGTGTTGGTGCAATCAATGAGTCTGATGTATCTTTGGCATCTGCATCAAATGCAATCATTATCGGATTTAATATTCGTCCAGATGCAATGGCAAAATCAGTAGCAGAGCGCGAGAAGGTTGAGATTCGTCTGTACCGCGTTATCTATCAGGCAATCGCTGATGTAGAAGCTGCTATGAAGGGTATGCTTGATCCGATCTACGAGGAGAAGGTAATAGGTCATGCACAGGTTCGTCAGATCTTCAAGGCATCAGGTGTTGGAAACATTGCTGGTTCCTATGTAACAGATGGTATGTTCCAGAGAGGCTGCAAGATCCGTATTTCCAGAGAAGGCGAGCAGATCTACGAGGGTTCACTGGCATCCTTAAAGCGTTTCAAGGACGATGTAAAGGAAGTAAAGGAAGGCTACGAGTGTGGTCTTGTATTTGAAAAGTTCAACGATATTCAGATTGATGATATCGTAGAGGCTTATATCATGGAAGAGGTTCCGAGATAAGCTGCAACAAAACAAAGCCATGGCAGCAATGTCATGGCTTTTCAAAGATAGTTAAGGAGAAAATATGCGTAAAAATAGTATTAAAAATATCAGAATTAACGCTGAGGTTCAGAGAGAACTCAGCCGTATTATCCAGCAGGAAATTAAAGATCCAAGAATCCATCCGATGACAACAGTTGTCATGGCAGAAGTTACGCCTGACTTAAAGTATTGTAAGGCTTATATCAGTGTTTTAGGAAACGAGGAAGCACAAAAAAGCACAATGGAAGGTTTGAAAAATGCAAAGCCTTATATCAGAAGAATGCTTGCATCATCTGTAAATTTGAGAAACACACCAGAGCTTACTTTTGTGTTAGACCAGTCCATCGAGTATGGTGTTCATATGACGGGTCTGATTGATGCAGTTGCAAATGAGCTTGCAGCTAAAGAGCCGGCAGAAAGCTCCGAGGGAAAGGAGGCATAAGCGATGGAAAAACGCCCGAACGACACAATAGAGATGCTGCGTGCGGAGTTTGCAAATGCTAGAAAGACAGCAATTGTAGGCCATCTTCATCCAGACGGAGACTGCATCTCCTCGTGTCTTGCCCTGTATCACTATTTAAAGGATAATTATGGTTATGAGGCAGATGTGTACTTAGAGCCATATCCATCTGTTTTTGATATGCTCCCAGATACAGCAGTTATTCGTCATACTGTCAAGCCTGAGGTATATGATGTGGTATATTCACTTGATTGTGCAGATTTAGACCGTATTGGTGCAGGAAAAGAACTTTTTGACAGTGCAAAGAAGCGTGTAATGATTGATCACCATATAAGTAATCCTATTTTTGGTGATGTCAATTATGTAAAGGGTGAGATTGGTTCTGCATGTGAGGTACTTTATACACTTTTCGAGGAAGATAAGATCAACTACAACGTGGCGATGTGTCTTTATACAGGAATGGTTCACGACACTGGCGTGTTCCAATATTCCAATGTAACACCAGATACACTTACACGCGCGGCAAAGCTGATTGCCTTTGGCATTCCATTTACTGATTTGATTCAGAAGACTTTTTATGAGAAGAGCTTTAATGAAACAAGGGCGAGCGCTTATGCAATATCTAAAGCCGCACAGCTTCTTGATGGCTTTTTCGTATGGTCTTATATGGAAACTAAGGAGATGGAGAGATTTCATATTACATCAGCAGAACTTGACAGCGTTGTAAGTGAGCTTCGAAATATTCGTGGTGTAGACACAGCAGTATTCTTATATGAAATAGAGTCGGGCGTATGGAAATGCAGTTTCCGCTCAAACCATGTTGTGAATGTCAGTGAGCTGGCAGTTTCATTTGGCGGCGGAGGTCATGTTCGTGCATCAGGATGCACGTTTTATCATAAGAAGCCGGATGAGATTATTACGGAGATCGTAAATCGCATTCCGAAGGAGGACTATGCAGGCAGAGCATTATAATGGACTAATTGCAGTCTGGAAGGAGCAGGGGTATACCTCACACGATGTTGTGGCAAAGCTTAGAGGTATTTTGCACCAGAAAAAAATTGGTCATACTGGTACACTTGATCCGCAGGCAAAAGGTGTTCTGGCTGTCGGATTAGGTCTTGGAACAAAGACATTTGATCTATTGCCGGATCACTGGAAAACTTACGAGGCAGAGGTAACATTTGGTGTTCAAACAGACACGGAGGATATCTGGGGAAATGTTTTAAAGACACATGATGTTTCAAAAACACCGGAAGAGATTATACAGGCAATTTGTTCCTTTGGGGGAACTTATGATCAGATACCGCCTATGTATTCAGCAAAGAAAATTGATGGAAAAAAGTTGTACCAGCTTGCAAGAGAAGGAAAAATTGTTGAGCGAAAGGCAGTACCAGTCACGTTAAAGGATATTCAGGTTTTATCTGTAAAAGACAACAAGGCACGTTTTATTGTCACCTGCTCTGCCGGAACATATATCCGTACACTTTGTGTCGATATCGGAAAAAAGCTTGGCTGTGAAGCCTGCATGAGCAGTTTAACAAGAGTTATGGCAGGTGGATTTTCAAAAGAACAGGCATTGACACTCGAAAAAATAAAAGAGCTTGCCGATAAAAATGAACTGGAGAGCCGCTTAATTAGCATTGACACTGCCCTTGATCATTTTCCAAAAGTAATCGCATCAAACGAATTTGAAAAACAGCTCAAAAATGGAAATGCGATAGGCAGTAATGCTGTTTTGGGGTTACAAGAGGCATCTATAGATGTTTGCAGTCATGATATTTGCGTGCGCCTGTATCTAAATAATAATGGACTAGACGAATTTATAGGTGTATATCATCTTGACAAAAGCAGTCGTTTACTGAAGCCTGTAAAAATATTCTATCGAAATTAATACCAGGCAACGATAAAGAAAAGGAGACCAACGATGCAGGTAATTTGCAATACAGAGGATTTTCAAATCACAGAGAAGACCGCGGTCACGCTTGGTAAATTCGACGGAATCCATAAAGGTCATCAGCGTCTTTTAAATGCTTTGCTTGAAAAGAAAAAGCAGGGACTAAAGACTGTAGTGTTCACATTTTTTGTGCCGCCAATTCCGGGACGTGAGGATGTGCGTCAGCTGACACCAAATGATGAGAAAAAGAAATTTCTAGAAGCTTATGGAATAGATTATCTCATTGAATATCCATTTACCGAAAAGGTTCGCCATACTGCGCCAAAAGATTTTATCCGGGAAATTTTATTTAAAAAACTTTGCGCGGCATTTGTTGCAGCAGGACCGGATTTTTGTTTTGGCTATGAGCGAAAAGGAAATGTAGCACTTTTAGAAAAAATGTCATCCTTATGTGGTTATGAATTTGAAGTGTTTGATAAGGTCTCTTATAAAGGAGAGCCAATCAGCAGCAGCAGGATTCGTGCATGCATCAGTGAGGGACAGATGGAGGATGCGTGTGAAATGCTTGACCGTCCGTTTTCACTTAGTGGTACAGTTATTCACGGAAAAGCAATTGGTCATACTATAGGCTTTGCAACAATGAATCTTGTCTGGCCGGAAGATAAGCTGCTTGTTCCAATAGGCGTATATCTTTCAAAGGTGAAGATTGGGGGAAACACATATCAGGCAATTACAA
Source organism: Anthropogastromicrobium aceti (assembly GCF_020687335.1). NCBI lineage: Bacteria > Bacillati > Bacillota > Clostridia > Lachnospirales > Lachnospiraceae > Anthropogastromicrobium > Anthropogastromicrobium aceti. The sequence continues at coordinate 60,409 of NZ_JAJEQN010000021.1, read as the reverse complement.
ATGTTGGTCATCGCCCAACAGTTGAAAAAGATGCCGCAAAATCTGATTTACTTTTAGAAGCACATCTGCTACAATATAGCCAAATGGCGTATGGTGAGGAAATTGAGGTTAGTCTCTTCCATTATGAGAGACCAGAGGTGCGCTTTTCTGGCCTTGATGCACTAAAAGAGCAGTTAAAAAAAGATACCCTTGCATGCGTTACTTATTTTGAAGAGAGGGGAAACGATGGCAAAAAGGAAGGATTCATCGAAGAAAAAGCGTAAAGGCTCAGGCAATGGACTTCTGATTGCAGCTGTGCTGCTGACAATATTATTTCTGGCAGGCGTAATGAGCCTTGGAGCTTTGTATTATCTTGAGAAAAACAAAGAAAAATCGCAGACCATTCCGCCAAAGATAACAGAGGCTGCTGCTGTTGTGACACAGACAGAAGAACAGACAAAGGAGTCTGATAACAAAAATACAGGCGAAGATTCACAGGGGGAATCTGTTTTGGAAAAACAAAGTGAGGAAACGTCTGAAAGTGAGTCAGAGCTGGAGATGTCTTCTGAATCAGAAAGTCAGACAAAAGAAGATGAGTCTGAGTCAGAAGAGGAAAGCACAGAGGAAGAATCAACTGAGAGTGAAGAAGTTCGAGAGGCAAAGGAAGCTGTTCTTGAAAAGTATAAAAATCTCGGTATGATCACTGGTGTGCGCAATTATTTGAATATGAGAAAAGGACCGTCAACTGATTATGAGATTTGCGGTGTAATTTTCAAAAATTGTGCCGTAGAAATCTTAGAGGAAAAGGACGGCTGGATGAAGATTGAGTCTGGCGGTGCGACAGGTTATGTTTCTGCTGAGTATGTTACGACAGGAGAGAAAGCAAGAAAGCTTGCGCTTTCAAGTATGAAATATATGGCAGAGATCCTGACAGATTCTGTTGATGCATTATATGAGCCAAATGAAGGTGCAGACGTTATTACGACTTTCTTAAAGGGTGAGCGCTATGATATAAATGGAGAGACAAAGGACTGGGTTGAGATCGAAGCTGTTACGGAGCTGTCCGGATATGTAAAAAGAGAAACAGTTTACACAGGATATTTCCTTGATGAAGCAATTTACTTCTCACTTGATGGTGTATCAGAAACTCGACAGGATCTTATTCGAAAAGCATTTGAATATTATGGCGGCACTTACGTCTGGGGAGGCAAGCAGCTGACGGCAGAGGGCGGTGTGGACTGCTCAGGTTACACAATGTGTCTGTATAAACTCTTTGGCGTGCAGCTTCCAGAGTTTTCTGGTGCGCAGGCAGAGGTAGGTATGACTGTTGATGAAGATACGATTCGTCCTGGCGATTTGATATTCTATGTCGGCCGTTACCCTGGTGTGATTGGTCATGTCGCAATTTATATTGGAAATGGCAAGATCATTCATGCAGCATCTGAGTCAAAGGGTATCTGTGTCAGCAGCTGGAAATATGGTCCGCCTGTCATCATGAAAAATGTGATGGGAGATTAAGAAAAAACCTTTGACAAAGAGCAATTTCTGTGATAGTATATCACATGTGTGCGCCATGCCCCAGCAACAGGATACTCCAACCATTGCCTGGGCAAAGGTCAGAATAAAAATATTAGGAGGAATTAACAATGATTTCCAAGGAAAAGAAAGCTGAAATTATCGCTGCTTACGGCAGAACACCAGAGGATACCGGATCACCGGAGGTTCAGATCGCTATCTTAACAGCACGTATCGCTGAGCTTACCGCTCATCTTCAGGAGAACCCGAAGGATCATCATTCCAGAAGAGGTCTGCTGATGATGGTAGGACAGAGAAGAGGTATGCTGGACTACTTAAAGAGCAAGGATATCGAGGCTTACCGTACCTTAATCGAGAAGTTAGGTATTAGAAAGTAATTTGTAACTATTAAGAGCCAGGCAGATTCAAAGAAAAAATCGAGGGGCTCTGAATAGTTTAGCGATTAGGGTGGAGAAATCCACCCTATATTTGTATCAAGACAGCGATGGAGAATGATGACAAAATAGTGTCGCTGTCATGGTCGTATTTGAAGGCAGAAGTGCTCCGAGACCGCTCAAGAACAGATAAGCGCTGTTTATCTGCTGTTTAGTAGTTTCGGCACCTTCTGCAAAAAAGATAAACGTTGTGCAAAAAAGATGCACAGGAATGAGGACAATATGTATAAGAGTTATTCTATGGAACTCTGCGGCCGTACCCTTACGGTAGATGTAGGCAGAGTAGCAGCTCAGGCGAATGGCGCTGCATTTATGCATTATGGCGACACTGTTGTATTATCTACTGCAACAGCATCAGAAGAGCCAAGAGACGGCATTGATTTCTTCCCGCTTAGCGTAGAGTATGAGGAGAAGATGTACGCAGTTGGAAAGATTCCAGGCGGCTTCAATAAAAGAGAGGGAAAGGCAAGCGAGCATGCAATTTTAACCTCACGTGTTATTGACCGTCCTATGCGTCCGCTGTTTCCGAAGGATTACCGTAACGATGTAACATTAAACAACATGGTTATGAGTGTTGATCCAGACTGCAGCCCAGAGATCACTGCAATGCTTGGTTCTGCTATTGCAACTTGTATTTCTGACATTCCATTTGATGGCCCGACTGCCAGCACAAGAGTTGGTATGGTTGACGGAGAGCTTGTATTTAATCCAACCAGCGCACAGAGAGCAGTATCTGATCTTGAGCTTACTGTTGCATCCACAAGAGATAAGGTTATCATGATCGAGGCCGGTGCAAATGAGATTCCGGAAGCAAAGATGATCGAAGCTATTTTTGCTGCACATGAAATCAATCAGAAGATTATTGCTTTTATCGATACAATCGTTGCAGATTGTGGAAAGCCGAAGCATTCTTATCAGTCATATGATGTAGATGCAGAGCTTTGGGAGGATATGACTTCCTTTATTCCGGGACCAGAGATGGAAGAGGCTGTATTCACAGATGAGAAGCAGGTTCGTGAGGAGAATATCCGTGTATTAAAGGAGAGATTAAAGGAGCGTTATGAGGAGACACATCCAGAGTGGATTCCAATGCTCGGTGAGGCTCTCTATAAGTATCAGAAAAAGACTGTTCGCAAGATGATCTTAAAGGATCACAAGAGACCAGACGGCAGAGCAATCACTCAGATTCGTCCGCTTGCAGCAGAGATTGACATGATTCCGAGAGCACATGGTTCCGCTATGTTCACCAGAGGACAGACTCAGATTTGTGATGTTGTTACACTGGCACCGCTTTCAGAGGCACAAAAGATTGATGGTCTTGATGAGAACGAGACAAGCAAGCGTTACATGCATCAGTATAATTTCCCGGCTTATTCTGTAGGAGAGACAAAGGTTTCCAGAGGTCCGGGAAGACGTGAGATCGGTCATGGTGCACTGGCTGAGAGAGCACTTGTTCCGGTTCTTCCATCACCAGAAGAGTTCCCATATGCAATTCGTGCCGTATCTGAGACATTCGAGTCTAATGGTTCTACATCTCAGGCCTCCATTTGTGCATCCTGTATGGCACTTATGGCAGCAGGTGTTCCGCTTAAGGCTATGGTTGCAGGTATTTCCTGTGGTCTTGTTACTGGCGATACCGATGATGATTACATCGTTTTGACTGATATTCAGGGTCTTGAGGACTTCTTTGGCGATATGGACTTTAAGGTAGCAGGTACTCATAAGGGTATCACTGCAATCCAGATGGATATCAAGATTCATGGTCTGACAAGAGCCATCATTGAGGAGGCAATTGCAAGAACAAGAGAAGCAAGATTTTACATCATGGATGAGGTTATGTCCAAGGCAATCGCAGAGCCAAGACAGACAGTTGGAAAGTATGCACCGAAGATCGAGATGATGACTATTGATCCGGCTACAATCGGTGATGTTGTTGGAAAGCAGGGTAAGGTAATCAATCGTATCATCGCTGAAACTGGCGTAAAGATTGATATCACAGATGATGGAAATGTTTCTATATGTGGTACAGATGCCGATATGATTGCAAAGGCAATGAAGACCATTGAAATCATCACTAGCGATTTCGAAGAGGGACAGGTTCTTGAGGGTACTGTTATCAGTATCAAGGACTTCGGCGCATTCCTTGAGTTCGCACCAGGCAAAGAGGGTATGGTTCATATCTCCAAGATGTCTGATAAGCGTGTAGAGAAGGTTGAGGATGTTCTTTCCTTAGGACAGGTTGTAAAGGTTGTATGCCTTGGTAAGGATAAGATGGGCAGATTCAGCTTCAGCATGAAGGACGTAAAATAAAATTTTAAGAAAAAGATGTTGTTGAATTTCGGCAGCATCTTTTTCCACTTTTGATCTTACAAACAATTTGAGAAAGGTATGGTTTTTATATGGAAAAGTTACTTAGCATTATTTCCAGAGAGATTGGAGACGCATTTGAAGCTTGCGGTTATGAGCGCGAGCTTGGACGCGTTACCGTATCTAATCGTCCGGATCTGTGTGAATATCAGTGTAATGGCGCAATGGCTGGTGCAAAGAAATATCACAAAGCTCCTTTTATGATAGCAGATGAGGTGGCAGAGAAGCTGCAGTCTTCAAAAGTAGTAAAGGATGTAGCATCTGTAAAGCCAGGATTTTTGAATTTCAATCTTGATAATGAATACTTGGCATCTTATATTAATCAGATGAAGACAAGTAAGAAGCATGGAATTGAGCTGTCAGCACCAGAGAAGATTGTAATTGACTACGGCGGACCAAATGTAGCAAAGCCGCTTCATGTTGGCCATCTGCGTTCTGCAATTATCGGAGAGAGCGTAAAGAGAATCCTTCGTTATGCAGGAAATGAAGTTATTGGTGATGCGCATCTTGGTGACTGGGGCCTTCAGATGGGTCTGATCATTACTGAGTTAAAGGAGAGAAAGCCAGATCTTGTTTATTTTGATCATGAATATACTGGTGAATATCCTGAGGAAGCGCCATTTACAATCTCTGAGTTAGAGGAAATCTATCCGTGCGCAAGCGGTAAGGCAAAGGTAGATGAGGAGTTTGCAAAGCGTGCACATGATGCAACTGTTATGCTGCAGAATAAGGATCGCGGCTACACTGCGATTTGGAATCACATTTTGAAGGTTTCTATCGAAGATCTTCAGAAGAACTACAGCAAGCTGGACGTTCATTTTGATCTGTGGAAGAAAGAGAGTGATGCGCAGCCGTATATTCCGGACATGGTTCAGATGTTAAAGGATAAGGGATTGGCTTATATTTCAAATGGTGCACTCGTTGTTGACGTTGCAAAGCCAGAGGATACAAAGGAAGTTCCGCCGTGTATTATCTTAAAGTCAGATGGTGCAAGCCTTTACCAGACAACAGATCTTGCTACTATCGTAGAAAGAGAAAAGCTGTTTAAGCCAAACCGCATTATTTATGTTGTTGATAAGCGTCAGGAGATGCATTTTACACAGGTATTCCGCGTATCCAGATTGGCAGAGCTTGTTCCGGAAGATACAAAGCTTCAGTTTTTGGGCTTTGGAACTATGAACGGAAAGGATGGAAAGCCGTTTAAGACAAGACAGGGCGGTGTTATGCGTCTTGAGCACCTGATTCGTGATATTAACGATGCAGTTTATGATAAAATCATGGCAAGCCGCGATGAGGATGAAGAGACAGCACGCGAGAATGCAAAGATCATTGGTCTTTCTGCAATTAAGTATGGTGATTTGTCTAATCAGGCATCAAAGGATTATGTCTTTGATGTAGATCGTTTCACTTCTTTCGAGGGAAATACAGGTCCGTACATTCTGTATACCATCGTAAGAATCAAATCTATCTTAAAGAAGTTTGGTCAGGAGATTCCAACTGCAATCACTGTGCCGGACGGTGTCGCACAGAAGGCACTTATGCTTGATATGACAAGATTTGCAGATGTATTTGCACAGGCAAGTGCTGAGTATGCACCACATAAACTTTGTGCATATATCTATGATTTAGCAAATGATTTCAATCGTTTCTATCATGAGACAAAGATTTTGGCAGAAGAAGATCAGGATAAGAAGAAGGGCTATATTGCTTTGATTTCTTATTGCAAAGATATTCTGGAGACATGCATTGAATTGCTTGGATTTGCAGCGCCAGAGAAGATGTGATGCAACAGTTCACGCGTTCAGACAAATTCGAAAAATCCCATGCTTGCATGAGGATTTTTTGAAGTGGCTGAACGAAAGGAACTGTTTTATAAAAAGACTTCAATATTGATTTGATATATATATGGGGAGAAGTATGGAGAAAACCTACGAAATGCTGCAGCAGTATGCGGTAAACTCTTTGGAATATCAGAAAGGACGTGCCCTTCATCAGCGCGGACAGGCAGCTTTGTCAAGCGCTGAGGAGGCACATGGAAGAACACAGATACAGGCAACGGTTAGAGATTTAAGCAGACGCTATGATGTAGAGATGACAATACAATCAACAGGTCTTGCAGCTGATGGAAATTGGGGAGACTTTGATATAGAGGAGTCTTCATGTTCCTGCGGCGAGTATCATACACCGGGAAAACTTTGCCGTCATGAGATTGCGGCAGTTTTGCAATATTTTTGTGAGGGAGAGCTTGTATCAAGTGTTCATACCTCAGCTGCCTGCATAAGTATGATTCAGGCATACGAGAAGCGTTATACGCTGCAGTATCAAAAATCCAATATTTCAGATGTAAAAGTAGTACCAAAGTTTGTGACAGAGGGAAAGAAAATCGGACTGGAATTTTTTGCCGGAACACGTCATCTTTATCCTATTCGCGATCTGACTGCCTTTAAACAGAGCTATCAAAAAGGTGAGGACATTTCTTTTGGTAAGCAGCTTTCGTATCCAAACTGTGAATATTCCTATGATTCTGATTCGGCAGCATTGATTCAGGTCATTTGTCTGCAGATTGATTCCTATTTGAATCATTGGTCTCAGCAAGAAAAATATACATTTGATAGGAAAATTTCAAATGTTGAGCTTGAGGAAGGCTTTGCCGATTTGTATATGAAAGCATTTTGCGGCAGAGAGCTTGAACTAATCGAGGATGGCAAGAGCCGTATGGTTCATGTTGTAAAGGAAAATCCGCAGGTAAAACTGATATTAGAGAAAAAGGGAAAGGATGGCGCAAGACTGTGGCTTCCAGATAAGTGGAAGTTAGCAGAGGGAAATCGCCATATCTATCTTTTTGGAGAAGATACAGTTTATATTTGTGATGAGTATTACAGCCGCGCTCTTAGGATTTTCTACAGAAATCTGCTGCAGGTTGCTTATCCGGGAAGCGGATATATGGATATTAACAATAGTGATTTTCCGTCATTTATTCATTATGTGCTTCCGGAGATTCAGGAAAATATTAATTTGGAATGTCGCGACTTGTCGTTGGAGGAATTTGTTCCGCCAATGCTTCAGGTGAAATTTACCATAAATTTGTGGGATATTCTTGAGCTGAAGATGGAGACACGCTATGGTAAAAGAATAGTTCATCTTGGTGAAAAGTCAGATACGAACCTTGTGCGTGATGTGGAAAAGGAGCAGGCATTAAAGGATCTTCTTGAAAGATATCTTCCAAGCATGGAAAAAGATGAAGAAAATGGTCAGGAAGATTGCGAGCGCTATATTATCGAAAATGGAGATGATATTGGACGCTTTTTGGAGTTTTGCCTGCCGCAACTATATTCATTTGGAAGTGTTGTGCTAGAAGATGGTCTGGCTGATCTTCATTTTGATGAGGCACCTCAGATCAAGGCCGGTATGCGCTTTATGGATCATTTTTTGGAGCTTGGCTTTGAGAGTGATGGGTTAAGTGAAAAGCAGTTAAAGGATGTGCTTAGGGCTTACCATGAAAAACAGCATTATCATCGCCTTGAGGATGGCAGAATCTTAAAGCTAAGTGATGAGTTTGCTGATAAGCTGGCAGAGTTTGAGGATGTGATGGATATTGATGCCCGTGAAGCAGTTGACAGGCCAGTGAGTCTTCCAGGGTATCGCTTCTTATTTGCAGATGAGATGCTTGCGTCTATGCAGGGCATTGATTATCAGCCAGGCAAGGAAATTCGCGACATGGCAGAGCGCATGAAACGCACTGAGCTGGAAATGTATCCAGTTCCAGAAACTATTGGAGCAACGCTTCGTGAGTATCAGATCTATGGATATCGTTGGCTTAAAATGCTGCAGGATTACCATTTTAATGGAATATTGGCAGATGATATGGGTCTTGGAAAAACTTTGCAGACGATTACACTGCTAGTATCTGATCAGGGAAAGGGAAGCTCAATTATTGTCTGTCCGGCATCGCTTATTTATAACTGGCAGCATGAGCTGGAATTATTTGCATCAAACTTGCGCATTCAGGTTGTGGCTGGAAATGCAAAAGAGAGAAAAGAACTAATTGAGCAATATACATCGTATGATGTTTTGATTACGTCATACGACCTTCTTCGCCGAGATCTTGAGATCTATGAAGGCTGTAAATTTTTCTATCAGATTCTTGATGAGGCACAGTATATCAAAAACCATATGACAATGAATGCAAAGGCTGTTAAGCAGATAAATGCAGCATATCGTCTTGCTCTTACGGGAACTCCGATTGAAAATAGTTTAAGTGAGCTGTGGAGTATTTTCGACTATCTGATGCCAGGTTATCTGTACAGCTATACACGTTTTAGAAAACAATTTGAGATGCCGATCATGAAAAATGAGGATGCAGCGGCGAGAAATCGCCTGCGAAAAATGACAGCACCATTTTTACTTCGAAGATCAAAGTCTCAGGTGCTTTCAGACCTTCCTGAAAAGGATGAAAAGACTATTTATTCTGGAATGGAAGATGAGCAAAGAAAGCTGTATCTTGCTGCCCATAAGCAGCTTGTTGATCAGCTGCAGGGTATTGACAGTGCATATTATGAGAAGAACAAGATATTTATCTTGAGTCAGCTGACAAAGCTTCGTCAAATTTGTTGTCATCCAGCGCTTTGCTACGATGATTATCAGGGAAGCTCTGCTAAGCTTGAGGCATGTATGGAGCTTGTGCAGCGTGCTGTAAAGGGAAAACATAAGGTATTATTGTTCTCTCAGTTTACATCAATGTTAGATCTGATTCGTGAGCGCTTAGCTGAGCAGAATACAAAGTATTATTGTCTGACAGGAAATACAGATAAGCAGGAGCGTCAGCGCCTTGTTGATGAGTTCCAGAATGACGATACACCTGTATTTTTGATTTCACTAAAAGCCGGCGGCACGGGATTAAACTTAACGGCGGCAGATATTGTAATTCACTATGATCCGTGGTGGAATGTGGCAGCACAGAATCAGGCAACTGACCGTGCACACAGAATTGGACAGAAAAACACAGTAACGGTGTACCGTTTGATCGCAAAGGACTCTCTCGAGGAGGGAATAATAAAGCTCCAGGAGTCCAAGAAAGCATTATCAGACGATATTCTTTCCATGGACTTCGGAGCTATTGCGTCGATGTCTAAGGATGAGCTGTTAGCTCTTCTTTCTACGGGAGAGGTAGCTAATCAGGCAAAGTAACATAAATACTGCCATAATAACAATAAAAATAGGCATATATTTAAGGGTGGCATTCCACATCGGAGTCTTAAACAGGGCAACGCTGTAGGTGTCACCCTTATATGATTTAATGGAATACGTGACCAAATTGTTATCGCCGCTTGATCCTGCATCAGAGAGTTTTTTGCTCTCTGCATTTCTGACAATCAATGATGAATAGCCATCTGGAAGAGATACAGTTACAGTATCCAAAACTTTTGCATATGATGCAGTATCTTTTGAAAGCTGTGCGCTTAATGTGACTTCTTTTTTGGAAAGTTCAGTTTCACGCTCGGTCCATGCAAATGCAGAAGATCCGGCCGGAACGGTGACAGTATACTGATGAACGAGGAAACGCTTCTGCTGGGTCAGCCAGTCAATTGTCGGAAGCAGATCGATAGAAACTGTTACTGAGCTTCGGCCAAAGTAGTCAGCCAGATTGGAAAGAAGAAGCTCTGGTGTTGCCTGTGTGTTGTCTTTATTTTGATCCAGATACCAGTCACAGCAAAATTCAAGGTAGGATTTCAGATCAGAGGATTCATCGTCCATTGAGAATTTCTCAGAATCGGTCTTAGCATTTTCATTCTCAATTAGTGAAACAGTGAAATCAGTATTTTCTTTTCCAGTCAGGAAAACATAGCAGTCAAAGAAATTTTCACTAATAGAAAGCTCATAGCCATTGTCTGTTGTGGAATAGCTGCAGCCAAGCGGATAAATATGGCAGCTGTCACTAAGCCCTGAGATAGACAGACATGCCTTTTCATCAAGTACAGAATCAGTGAGAGGTCTTGACAGGTGATAGAGAACACCCTTATCCTCTGGAATTGAAGTATTGTAAATCTGCCCCTGATACAGTTCGTCAAGTGTCAGAGTACTTTCACCAAGTCCGTTTGCTGAAAATAAAGGAGAATAGTACGACGATTCCTCAAAGGAAGCAGCATCAGTATCTGCAAACAGATCAAGCAATTTAAGTGCATCGCTGTCTGTTGTATCGTATGCATGTGCATAGAAGTTATACAGCTTTTCTGGTTCTGATGCCAATGATGCAATCTGTGGAATCAGAATGTCAAACGAAACATCGGTATCGGATTCATTTTGAATCAGATAGTTGTCTTTCACCAGATTATTGTCGTAATCCAGACAGATATTGTGTGTCACCTTGACGCCTTCTGGTTGTTCATTTGTACTATACAGACCGGATGTATACAGTGGTGTAGAAAAAACTTCTGTAGCATTTGCAGCGTCAGCAGAACTTGTGCTTTCAGCAAATGTACAGATTGTGCCGGAAAAACAAGTTCCGGCTGCAAGAAGTAAAGAGGTAAATTTTGTCGTATGCTTTAACATGGAAAACCTGACCTTTCTATTGCATGATGGAAGCATTTAATGCTATAATAAGAACATCCAACTCACTTAAAACGAAGGAGGAACTATGGCAGTTGACCTACACACGCATTCCTGCTGTTCAGATGGCTCTCTTACACCGTCTGAGCTGATGGAACTTGCATATGAGAAAAAGCTTTCGGCAATTGCATTGACAGATCATGATACTGTAAGTGGTATCAAGGAGGCAAAGAAGGTAGCAGAAGATCTGTCTATTACATTAATTCCAGGAATTGAGATTTCCAGTCTATATGATCTTGGAAATGTTGTGAAGGAATTTCACATTCTTGGTCTTGGTGTTGATGAGACAGATGTACAATTTTTAAAAAAGTTGGAGCAATATGGTGCGCTTCGTCAAGAAAGAAACGAGAAAATGCTGCGTCTAATCAGCGAAAACGTTTGCAATATTGACAAGGACGAATTTTATGCTCGTTTTGACCGATCTGTAATCACGAGAGCTCATTTTGCACAATATCTTTACGAAAAGGGTATCGTATCCTCTGTAAAAGAGGCATTTGACCGCTACCTTGGAGATGGAAAGCCGTGCTACATTCCGAAAGAAGGGGTAACTGCAAAAGAGGCAATTACCTGTATTCGTGAGGCAGGAGGACATCCAGTTTTGGCACATCCACCGCAGTATCGTCTTAGTCTGACCGTATTAGATAAGGTCATAAAGGACTTAAAGGAATGTGGATTAGAAGGAATCGAGGTTGTCTACTCTACCTATACAAATGCGCAGGAGCGGGAACTTCGTACACTTGCCGTAAAAAATGAGCTTCACATGACCGGAGGTTCAGATTACCATGGAACTCCTAAGCCAGATATTCAGCTTGGGACAGGACTGGGAAATCTTTATGTACCGGATGCATTTGCAAATTGGCTGCTTGCATAAATGCTTATTTTATAATAATAACATAAACAGGAATTGATGTCCAGTAAGAAAGGGGATTTACCATGATACAGGAAGAAATCCAGAATTGGATCTACGAAATAAAGGAGGTGGATGCGCTCAGTGCAAAGGCACTTCTGCGTGTTTACGAGCAGCTTGGCTTAAGTGCAGCTGCAGATCGGCTTGGTGCAATAAGCAGCGAGCAGACAAATGTAGAATATGCCAGTGTTTGGTTGTGGGCTGTTGAGCGAAATCCGGAAAGACGCGAATCATTAAATAAAATTCGCGAAGAGCTGACTGCGAAATATTGTAGCGAAAATAGTAAAGATGTTCACTTGACAGGTCAGCAGGTGTTCTACGAACTTAGTTTCTTTACAGAGTATGAGACTAAATATGGTACACTCCAGTATTACGAGAATATTTATCGCCAACTGTGTCAGGTAGAGAAAACGCAGCGTGATGGCTGGTATCTGTATGGTTTGACACAGATTAAAAAGGCAATGAAAGAGGGTGTTTTTGAGTATCAGGCTCAGATCACCGATCTTTTCAAAGAGACATTTTCTGTGCTTAGAGAAAATTTTGCCACACTTGATGCACTGCAGAGAATTTTGATTGTGGCAGCCGCTTATGAGGCATGCAGTCAGAAAATTTTACTTCCTTATAAATATCAGGGGTTACTTTTAGAATGGTATCGTGTGATTTGCCGTCATGAGCGCAATAATGATCAGCTTGAGGCTGCAATGGTGCTGATGGAGATGGCAAAGCAGAAATTAGAGGCATAACGAAACTGTAATTACATTTAAAGGAGTATATCATGAATTTTCATATATTATTTTGCTCATCCCGACATGTGACAATTGAGTTAGATGAGGATGCAATTTACGAAACTGCGAGCTACGAAATTTGGGTAAATGGTCGCTTAAAGGGTGTTTTCCACAGAATGATTCAGACAATCGATGGGCTGCTTCCAGATACTGATTATGAGATTATGCTGGTGCGTGCAAATGAAGCCTCTGAAACAGTTACATTTCATACCGAGCCGGAACCAATCACATTAAACGTCAGAGATTTTGGCGCATTTGGTGATGGTGCTCATGACGACACAAGCGCAATTCAGGCAGCTATTCTTTGTTGCCCTAAGAATGCAAGAGTTTTGATTTCAAAGGGCACTTATCTTGTAACAGCGCTGTTTTTAAAGAGTGATATGATTCTGGAGCTGCAGGAAAATGCAGTGTTAGCAGGTATTTATGACCGTGCGCGTACACCGATTCTTCCAGGACAGATTGAGTATGACAACGAGGATGGATACTATAATCTTGGAAGCTGGGAGGGAAATCCTATTGACAGCTTTGCATCAATGATTACAGGAATCCATGTAAAAAATGTTACTATCTGCGGTAAGGGTGTTCTTGATGGCCGCGCTGATTTTGAGAATTGGTGGAGCCGTCCAAAGGACAAGATTCGTGCCTGGAGACCAAGAATGATTTTTCTAAATCATTGTGAAAATATTACTGTTGTAGGTGTTACAGTACAAAATTCACCGGCATGGAATCTGCATCCATATTTTTCAAATCAGATTCGCTTCTTAGATATGGAAGTAAAGGGACCGGCAAATTCTCATAATACAGATGGCTGTGATCCAGAGTCCTGTACAAATGTTGAGATTGCAGGCGTTCATTTCTCTGTAGGTGATGATTGTATTGCAATTAAATCAGGAAAGATTTATATGGGCAAGAAATTTAAGGTTCCGTCAAAGCATATCCATATTCGTCAGTCCTGGATGCAGGATGGTCATGGCGCAGTCACGGTAGGAAGTGAGATTGCGGCAGGTGTTGATGATATTCATATTTCAAAGTGTCGTTTCTCAAACACAGACAGAGGTCTTCGTGTAAAAACAAGACGCGGACGCGGAAAAGATTCTGTATTAAAAGGCATTGTATTTGAAGATCTTGAGTTAGAAGGTGTAAAGGCACCATTTGTAGTAAACAGCTTTTATTTCTGCGACCCAGATGGCCGTACAGAGTATGTTGGAACAAAAGAGGCGCTTCCAGTTGATGAACGCACACCAAAGATTGAATCTATTGAGTTTCGCAATATTGTATGCCACAATGCACATTATTGTGGTGCGTACATCTATGGTCTTCCAGAGCAGAAGATAGAGCGTCTTGCATTTGATAATGTTTCTATCACATATGCAAAAGAGGCACAGACAGGCGTTGCAGCCATGATGATGGGATGCGAGCCGGCAAGCAGACTTGGACTTGTGATTGGAAATGTTAAAAATCTGATACTTCATAATGTTTCAATAGACGGTCAGGATGGAGAGAGACTTTGCCTTAGCGGTGTTGAAAATGTAGAAGAAGAGCAGGATTAATTCTGACAAAGATGTTTTTACGTGCCCCTGGTGCTGCAAGCACCGGGGGTATTTTTATATTCATCTAAATCTGTGTCATGTCGTGTCATATTTCGTGTCATATAGATGACTAAAATGAAAAAATAGAATATAATAAAAAAGCTCAAGAACCGTTATATTAAGCGGATTCTTGAACTTCTCGAACATTCCAGTAATTATGCGGATATTAACAAAAAGCGGAGCGAGTGGGATTTGAACCCACGTGCCCGGAAACGGACAACCGCATTTCGAGTGCGGCTCGTTATGACCACTTCGATATCGCTCCAACTAGCAGATTAGCGTCTGCACTATTTGTTAGTTTACAATAAAAAAGGGTTGTTTGTCAAGCAGATTTTTACGGCTTGAATGTGTATAAGTTACAGTTCACGCGTCATGCTAGATCTGGACAAATTTCATGCTTGCATAGAAATTTGACAGATCAGCAGGACGAAGTGGACGCCCGTTCATGAACAAAACAAAGTTGCGCGCAAACTTGTTTGCGGTTAGCAACGACGCACGGAACGTGCGGTTTTGCGAATGGGTGTCCAGTGAACTGTAACTTGTATAAATTCGTCTTTTTGTAAGATACTTTCTATATCAAAGCAGGAGGTGAAAGCATGCAGGATAAACTGACAAAGCAGCAGGAGCAAATTCGTGAGAGTGGAGAATTGATACTAGATGAAAATAAAGAGAAACATAAAATTTTTCTGCTAAATATTATCGGAGAAATTGAAGGTCATGAATGTCTGGCATCAAACTTAAAAACGACAAAGTATGAGCATGTGCTGCCGCAGCTTGCTCAGATTGAGGATAGCTGTGAGGTGGATGGACTTTTGATTTTAATTCATACAGTAGGCGGTGATGTGGAGGCAGGTCTGGCAATAGCAGAGATGATTGCAGGTATGTCAATTCCAAGTGTAACACTTGTGCTTGGTGGAAGTCATTCAATCGGTGTGCCGTTAGCAGTATCGTCTGATTATTCATTTATTGTGCCGACAGCCACGATGATGATTCATCCTGTTAGATTAAATGGAATGATTATCGGTGTGCGTCAGAGCTATGATTACTTTAAGCGCATACAGGATAGGATTACTGGATTTGTGACGAGTCATTGTAAAATTTCAGAAAAGAGGCTTTTGGAACTTATGATGGATACAAAAACATTGACAAGAGATGTGGGCTCAATTCTTGTGGGAGAGGAAGCTGTAAAGGAAGGTTTGATTCATGAAGTTGGTACAATAAAAGAAGCGATTGCAAAACTTCATGAACTGATTGAAAAAAACAAACATGTGTGTTATACTAAAACGGTTATAGAAAAATGAAAGGAAGGGGAATCATGGCTGCAGCACAAAAAAAGCCGGCAGGCACAGCGAAAACGACAGCTCCAAGAACCAGCACAGCGGCAAAGAAAACACAGTCAGCCGCGGCAGGTAGGGCATCGAATACAAAAAAAGCATCGTCATCAAAGCCAGCCGCAGCAAGGTCATCGCGAACAACGACGGCAGTAAAGACAAATAAAAAAACTACAGCGGCAAAGGGATATTCATCTTCCGCGAAGCGAAAAAAGAACCATTCAAAGAATCAGGTTCAGGTAGATTACACGATTTTAAAAGATATTGCAGTTATTGCAGTATTTGTGTTTTGTGTAATTTTGCAGTTGAGCTGTTTTTTTACAGGCGGAGGTCTGATGCAGCTTCTGCATACATATAATTTTAGATGGTTTGGCGTAATGGCTTATTGTATGCCGCTTATTTTATTTCTTTTGCCATGTTTTATAATAAGTAACTGGCATAACAGCGGATTGATTCAGAAGGTGACAGCGAGTATCTTGCTGTTTTTGTCAATTGAAACAATTTTATCAATTGTCTATGAAACATCAAACATCTTTACAGTAGGAGGAGGTCTTGTTGGCCACACTTTGTTTGGCGTTTTATATAGTGCATTTGGAATCATTGGCTCATTTGTCATTATGATTGCATGCCTTTTTATCAGTGTAGTATTGTTTTTCGGCCATTCTGTAGTTACACAGCTGCAGCAAAACTCGAAAAATGCTTATCGTGCAGTTTCTTCCCATCATAAGCTTCAGCAGGGAAGACGTAAAATTCGTGCACAGGAAAAGCGTCTGCACAGAGAGCAGGAAGAAAATGAGCAGCTCAAGATGCAGCGGATGCGTCTGGAAAATTTACAAAAGCAAAGACAGGAAATTCTCGAAAAGAAAAATATCAATCGTGAATTTGTAAATATTCAGCTGGAAGAAAGTAAAAGGCAGGAAGCATTGAATCGTGAGCTGTTAAAGGAACAAGGATCACAGGGAAAGCGCGAACTGCGTACAAATACAGAGCTTGAAGAAGAAGACCGCAGCATGAAAGAGGTTGTTCTTGGAAAGGAAGAGCAAAAGTCAGCAGAAGATACAAATAAGGTCACACAGCCAAGCATGTTTATTGAAGGTGAGGAAATTACGACACCGCTTCGCCTTGATACAAGCAATATTTTAGAAGAAGAGCCGCAAAAACATGATGATGGCTGGGTGCTTGAGACTGATGATGAAGTAAAAGAAGAAGATGATCTGGAGTTTGACGATATTTCAGAAAATATTATAAATAAGGCAATGGAATCATCTTCAGATACTGAGTCATCTGAAAATGTCTCATCCGAAAATGTCTCATCCGATACTGTCTTGACAGATGCTGCAGATGAAACAGAAGAAGATATTTCAGGGGCATCGGCAGCAGGAGATGAGTCGGTGGACTATCGAATGCTTATGCGTGATACAAAAAATACAGGGAAGCATGATGAGGATGAGTCTGTATATACAAAAACAGTTCGTACTGCAACTGGAAAGGTGATCACAGTCGAGCTTGATGGTCTTCCAGGAGAAAATAAGCGTCCGAAGGATTCGGTGAAAATTAAGGAAAGACTAGATCAGTACGATGAAAAGGTTGTTCCGATCGCATATGAGGAGCCAAAAGAATATATCTTTCCGTCAACAGATCTTCTTACACCGGGAACTGCATCAGGCAAGGGGCGCGAAGAGCTTGCTAGAAGTATGCAGGAGACGGCAGATAAGCTAAAGCGTACACTGCAGGATTTTGGTGTAGGTGTTACGATTACAAATATTAGTAGAGGACCGAGTGTTACACGCTATGAGTTACAGCCAGAGCAGGGCGTAAAGGTCAGCAAGATTGTTAATCTGGCTGATGATATTAAGCTTAATCTTGCCGCAGAAGATATTCGTATTGAGGCACCAATTCCAGGAAAGGCAGCGATTGGTATTGAAGTGCCAAACAAGGAAAAACAGATGGTTGCATTTCGTGATCTTCTGGAAAGTGATGAATTTACAAAAGCAAAGTCGAAGACTATTTTTGCCGCAGGAAAGGATATTGCGGGAAAAACTGTCGTTGCCGATATCGAAAAGATGCCGCATCTTCTGATTGCCGGTCAGACCGGTTCAGGAAAATCAGTCTGCATCAATACAATTATTATGAGTATCCTTTACAAAGCAAGACCTTCTGAGGTAAAATTAATTATGATTGATCCGAAGGTGGTTGAGCTTAGTGTTTATAATGGTATTCCACATCTTCTTATTCCGGTTGTAACAGACCCGAAGAAGGCTGCTGCTGCATTAAATTGGGCAGTAAATGAGATGGAGGAGCGATATAAAAAGTTCGCTGAGCATAAAGCAAGGAATATCATTGGATATAATGCACAGATTGATCAGATCGAGGATGTTCCAGGCAAGGATCGCCCGGAAAAAATCCCACAGATCATTGTAATTGTTGATGAGTTGGCAGATCTGATGATGACAGCAGGAACAGATGTAGAGGATGCAATTCAGAAGCTAGCACAGAAAGCCAGAGCAGCTGGTATTCATCTGATTATTGCGACACAGCGACCATCAGTAAATGTCATTACTGGTGTGATCAAGGCAAATATTCCATCAAGAATTGCCTTTAGTGTTGCCAGCGGAATCGATTCCAGAACTATTCTGGATGAGACAGGAGCAGAAAAGCTCCTTGGAAAGGGCGATATGCTGTTTCATCCGTATTATATCAGCAAGCCAGTTCGTGTTCAGGGCGCATTTGTGTCCGATGATGAGGTAACAGAGGTTGTAAACTTCTTAACTCAGCAGAAAAATGTAAGAGGCGGAGAGATCAACACAAATATTGATCTTCAGGCAAATATGCCGGGAAGTAGCCTGCCAGGCGGTGATCAGGATGAGCTGTTTGAGACAGCAGGAAGATTTATCATTGAGCAGGAAAAGGCTTCTATTGGTAATCTGCAGCGCCATCTTAGAATCGGATTCAATCGTGCAGCACGCATCATGGACCAGCTCTATGCAGCGGGAGTGGTCAGCAAGGATGAGGGAACAAAACCGCGCAAGGTCTTAATGAAGGCCGAAGAGTTTGAAGAGTACCTGCAGAGCAGGTAACTATAGGACAAGGGAGGATACGTTTATGAAGACAGACATCCAAATCGCACAGGAGGCACAGATGATGCCGATCCGCGAGGTGACAGCAGGTTTTGGTATTACAGAGGATGACATGGAATTATATGGAAAGTATAAGGCAAAGCTTTCCGATGAGCTATGGAACCGCATCAAGGACAGACCAGATGGAAAGCTGGTTTTGGTAACTGCAATTAACCCAACTCCGGCAGGAGAGGGAAAGACAACTATCAGCATTGGACTTACACAGGCATTAAACAAGATTGGCAAGAAGGCAATTGTTGCACTGCGTGAGCCTTCTCTTGGACCGTGCTTTGGTGTAAAGGGTGGTGCTGCAGGAGGCGGCTATTCTCAGGTAGTTCCGATGGAGGATATGAACCTTCATTTCACAGGTGATTTCCATGCAATCACATCTGCAAATAATTTGCTGGCAGCGATGCTTGACAATCATATTCAGCAGGGAAATGAACTTCGTATTGACACAAGAAATATTGTGTGGAAGCGTTGTATTGATATGAACGACCGTGTTCTTAGAAATGTGGTTGTTGGATTGGGTGCAAAGGCAGACGGAGTTGTTCGCGAAGATCATTTTGTTATTACTGTTGCATCTGAGATTATGGCAATTCTTTGTCTGTGCAGTAACATCCGTGATTTAAAAGAAAGACTGGGAAAGATTATTGTTGCATATAATATGGACGGAGAGCCAGTTACAGCAGCAGACTTAAAGGCAGTTGGTGCAATGGCAGCATTGTTAAAGGATGCCATCAAGCCAAATGTAATCCAGACACTTGAGCATACACCAGCACTTGTACATGGCGGACCGTTTGCCAATATTGCACATGGCTGCAATAGTGTAAAGGCAACTAAGATGGCACTGAAATTATCTGATATTGCTGTTACAGAGGCAGGCTTTGGTGCAGATCTTGGTGCAGAGAAATTTATGGACATCAAATGCCGTGCAGCAGGTCTAAAGCCGGATGCTGTAGTTATCGTAGCAACTGTAAAGGCATTAAAATACAATGGCGGCGTAAAGAAGGATGAGCTGGCAGCACCGAACCTTGAGGCAGTAAAGAAGGGTATTGTAAACTTAGAGAAGCATATTGAGAATATCCAGAAGTTTGGTGTTCCGATTGTTGTTACCTTAAATTCCTTCTTAACAGATACCGAGGAAGAATATGAATATATTCGCAGTTTCTGTGAGGAGAGAGGATGCGAGTTTGCACTGTCAAAGGTATGGGCAGACGGCGGTGACGGCGGTGTTGAATTAGCAAATAAGGTTGTTAAGACACTTGAGACAAAGAAGTCTGAATATCATCCGCTGTATCCGCTTGAGATGGCGTTAAAAGATAAGATTACTACAATCGCAAAAGAAATTTATGGAGCAGACGGTGTTGTATTCCAGCCGGCAGCTAATCGTGCATTAAAGAAGCTGACAGAGCTCGGTTTTGGTGAGCTTCCGGTATGTATGGCAAAGAATCAGTATTCTTTGTCTGATGATGCAAAGAAATTAGGCAGACCTGAAAACTTCAAGATTACTGTGCGCGATGTATATGTAAGTGCAGGTGCAGGCTTTGTCGTTGTACTGACAGGTGATGTTATGACAATGCCAGGACTGCCGAAGGCACCAGCTGCATTTAACATTGATGTGGACGATGACGGCCATATCACAGGATTGTTCTAAATATCATTATGAATCAGGAGGCTGAATGAAACTAGATATACTTTTAAAAGGAATCGAGTATCATTTACAGCAGGGAAGCCCAGAAAATTGTGAGATTACAGGGCTTTGTGAAGATTCAAGAAAGATAAAATGCGGAAATTTATTTTTTTGCCGCACTGGAACACATACAAGTGGAAAACAATATCTGCGGCAGGCACTATCTTTAGGTGCGGCCGCAGTTATCTGTGAGAAATATGATGAAGATAGCAGGCGTATTTTATCTTCTCAAAAGGATATTTGCGTTATAGAAACAGATGTGTCAGCGCAGACACAAGCGCGTCTGGCATCGAATTTTTATGATTTTTCTAAGGAAAAGCTTCTGTTGATCGGCGTGACTGGTACCAAGGGAAAAACAACGGTCTGCGCGATGCTTCAGAAGCTTTTTTTGAATAATCATATGTTATGTGCCACTGTTGGAACAAATGGCTTCTTTTTAAAGGATCGCGTGACAAAAAGCAGTCATACGACACCAGAGCTGTTTGAATTATATGGCTTTATTGCAGAGGCAGTTAAGGCCGGATGCACACATTTTATTGCAGAGGTGTCTTCTCTTGCAGTTAAGCAGGGACGAATAGCAGGTCTTACATTTGATTTGGGAATCTTTACAAATATTTATCCAGATCATATTGGGGGAAATGAACATGCCTCTTTTTTAGAGTATGCCTACTGGAAAAAAAGATTTTTTAAAAATTGCAAAAAAGTACTCTTAAACAGAGATGATCCATTTTCATTTGAGATTGCAGCAGATAAGAATGGTATTTGCAGCTGGTATTCAGCGAGTGTCTGTGCAGATGGCTATGCATCTGAAATTGAAAAAGATGTCGAGATAGACGGATTATACCAGCATTTTTTATGGCATTGGCAAAAAATGCCTGCAAGAAGTATAAGCTTAAAGCTTCCGGGACTTTGCAATGTCAGCAATGCAGCAGCAGCGCTTTCTGCTTTTTGCCTGTTAACATCAGATGAGCAATATGATTCATACCAGTTGGATTTTAGTACATTTTCCGTTCGGGGGCGCTTTGAAATGGTGGGCCATTTTCAAGGCGGGACGATTATGATTGACTATGCACATAATGAAGCCAGCCTGAAAAATCTGCTGGAATCACTTCGGGCATATCATCCAAACAGAATTTTGTGTATGTTTGGATGTGGAGGAAACAGAAGTGCCGTGCGACGGAGTGCGATGGGGCGCGTCAGCAGTGAATTAGCCGATTTGACAATTATTACGCAGGATAATTCCAGAGACGAACCATTTGAGCAAATTTTAGCTGATATACTTTTGGGTGTGACAGGCGACTATGTGGTAATACGGGATCGTAAAGAGGCTATAGGCTACTGCATGAGCCAGATGAGGCCGGGCGATCTTCTTGTACTTGTTGGGAAGGGACACGAAGATACACAGGAAATCGCTGGAAAGGTGGAGGCATTTTCTGAAAGAGATATTGTGGAATCTATCGAAAAGACAAAGAAAGGCAAGGTCAGCAAGTGATTAATATTTGTATAAAAGATATTGTAGAAGCAACAAAGGGAAAATTGCTGTGTGGAGATGAAAAGCAGCAGATCGATCATCTTTCCATTGATTCAAGAAGCAGCCAGGGAAATGACTTGTTTATCCCGATCATTGGAGCAAAAGTAGACGCCCATCGTTTTATTGACGGTGCATTTTCAGTTGGTTGTGTGGCAACTCTGACAAGCGAGCATGACAGCATGGATGATCCTAATCACGCATGGATTCGCGTGGAAGATACTGTACTGGCTCTTCATGAGATTGGAAAGCTCTGCCGCAACCGTGTTACTGTGCCTGCCATTGGCGTGACAGGAAGCGTTGGAAAGACAACGACAAGAGAGATGATTGCTTATGCGCTTTCAGCAGAAAAGAAGGTATATAAGACACAGAAAAATTATAACAGCTCTGTCGGTCTTCCAATCACCATGTCTTTGATGAGCAACGACTATGATATTGCAGTTTTAGAGCTAGGAATGAATGTTCCTGGAGAGCTTGGCACTATAAGTGAAATTGCGCAGCTTAAGATGGCAGTTCTTACAAATGTAGGAGTTGCTCATATTGAGTTTTATGGCTCACAGGAAGCAATCTGCCATGAAAAGTATACGATTTCAAAGGGCTTTGGAAAAGAGGGTCTTTTGATTGTAAATGGAGACGACGAATTGCTGTATAAGTTTAGAGAGTCTACAGGTTATCCTTATGTTTTGTACGGAACAAAAGAGTATTGTGATTATAGAGCAGAGGATATTCATATGGAAAATGGCCACTATGCATTTACGTTTGTACATAACGAAATGCGTGTGCCAGTTGTATTGTCTGTTTTGGGACAGCACAATGTTTTAAATGCGACAGCAGCACTTGCGGCAGCACATTTAAATGGTGTAGATGTGACATTGGCAGCTAAATCTCTTTATACATTTACAGGTTTTCAGAATCGTTTGCAAATCATGGATGTAAAAGATTATAAAGTTATTGATGATACATATAATGCAAGCCCGGCATCTATGGTGGCAGGAGTAAATGTATTAGGCGGCTTTGAAACGTCTGGCAGAAGGATTGCAGTTCTTAGTGAAATGCGTGAGCTTGGCGAAAATACTCTAAAGTATCATCGAGAGGTTGGCGAAAAGATAGCATCAGAGCCTATAAATGAGCTTATCGTAATCGGAGATACAGCAAAAGCAATTGCAGATGGTGCAAGGCAAAAGAAATGCAGCTATTTAGTGCATGAATTTGATGACAAGATGCAGGCTGCAGAATATTTAAATCAGAATTTAAAAGCAGGCGATGTTGTTTATTTAAAGGCGTCTAACGCAATCGGATTAAAGGAAATTACAAAATATCTGATGGAGCAGTAAGGAGGCTTTGGTGTACGCAGACATAGTAATTGATATTTCACACGAGTCGCTTGACAGGCCGTTTCAGTACCGCATTCCAGAAAGTCTTGTGGGGCAGGTTCAGCCTGGAATGTGGGTACTTGTCCCATTTGGACGAAGGAATACGCAAAAAAAAGGCTTTGTTTTAAAATTAGGTACGAAAGCTAATATTGATCCTGATAGGATTAAGGAACTTACAGAAATTATTTCAGATGATAATTCATCAGATAAGACAAGAATTGCACTTGCCGTTTGGATGTATCGGGAGTATGGCGGAAATTTGATTCAGTCACTTCGCGTTGTTATGCCTGCCAGAAAAAATGTACGTCCGAAGCAGGTAAGCTTTCTTGTGCGCACATCAGACGAAAAACGTTTTCTTAGCTATCTTGATCTTGCAAGGAAAAAGAACTGGAAGGGACGCGTGCGTCTGATGGAGGCTCTTCTTTGCAGAGACTATATTTCATCTGCTTTTGCCAGACAGCAGCTAAAAATTGCATCAGATGCAATTAAAGCTCTTGAAGAAGAAAAACTGATTCAGATTGAGACAAAGCGTTTTTACCGAAGCGTGCTGCCAAAAGAATCTGCCAGCTTAGAAAAAAAACAGTTAAATGAAGAACAGCAAGCTATAGTAGATAAGCTGATTTCTTCCTATCAGGCCGGAGTGCGCACACCGGCCTTACTTTATGGCATAACGGGAAGCGGAAAAACAGAAGTGTATATGCATCTGATTGAGTGGATGATTCATCAGAATAAGCAGGTAATTGTTCTGATTCCAGAGATTTCGCTGACATATCAGGTGATTTTAAATTTCTATAGCCGTTTTGGTGAACAGGTTTCTATGATCAACTCAAGACTTTCAGACGGAGAGCGAAGTGATCAGTTAGAGAGGGCAAGAAATGGAGAAATTTCAATTATGGTTGGACCGCGATCAGCGTTGTTCACACCATTTTCAAATCTGGGTCTTATTATTGTAGATGAAGAACAGGAAGGTGCTTATAACAGTGAGCAGATTCCTCGCTATCACACAAGAGAGACAGCAGACAAGTTGGCACAGCTAACAAATTCTCTTCTTCTTCTTGGGTCAGCGACGCCTTCAATTGAATCATTTTCAAGAGCTGAATCAGGTGAGTATCGCAAGTTTTGTCTGACAAAACGTGCTGTATTAGGAAGCTGCCTGCCAAATGTGCAGGTTGTGGACATGCGAAAAGAGCTTGCGTCAGGAAACCGTTCTGTTTTTTCAAGAGAGCTTCGTGAAAAAATGGAGGAATGCCTGGCAAAGAAACAGCAGATGATGCTGTTTATAAATCGCAGAGGTTTTTCTCGTGTAGTCAGCTGTCGTTCATGCGGAAAACCAATTGAATGTCCGCATTGTGATGTTGCATTAACAGAGCATCTAGGAGATAAGCTTGTTTGCCATTATTGTGGTTATACAAAAGCGATGCCGCGTAGCTGTCCTTTGTGTGGTTCACCATATCTGGCAGGCTTTGGTCTTGGTACACAGAAGGCAGAGATGATGATTAAGGCTCAATTTCCATCTGCACGAGTGCTTCGTATGGATATGGATACGACTTCTAAGAAGGATGGTCATGAGCAGATTCTTGATTCATTTAGAAGAAGAGAGGCTGATATTTTAGTCGGCACACAGATGATTGTCAAAGGCCATGATTTTCCAGGTGTTACGTTGGTTGGGATTTTGGCAGCTGATATGTCACTATATAATTGTGATTTTCGAAGCAGCGAGCGTACATTCCAGCTTTTAACGCAGGCAGCGGGACGTGCAGGGCGTGGAATGGAGCCTGGAAATGTAATAATTCAGACATATGATCCAGAAAATTATAGCATTCAGACAGCAGCTAATCAGGATTATGAATCATTTTATCATCAGGAAATTCGTTTTAGAAGGCGGATGCAGTATCCGCCAATCGGCTTGATGTGCGAGGTAATGGCTGTTTCTGCAGATGAGAAACTGGCCAATCAGTGGATTTGGCAGGTACAGTTGTTGATAAATAAAAGATTTTGTGATATAATTAAAATAATTGGGCCTTCAGATGCACCAATTGCAAGGCTCAAGGATATGTGGAGAAAGCATCTTTATATAAGAAGTAACGATCATAAAGCGTATTTAGAGGCTATGGAGCTTATTCAAGAGATAACAGAACAGGCAGCTGTACAAAAAGTATCTATTTTTGTAACTGTCTGCTGATACGTTTTATTGTGATATGAGAGAGGAGTACAATATGGGAATCAGAACAGTTAGAACAGAGGGCGATGAGTGTCTTCGCAAGGTGTGCAAGCCAGTAAAGTCTGTAAGTTTAAGAACAAGAATTTTAATCGAGGATATGTTTGATACAATGTATGAGAGCGGCGGTGTAGGCTTGGCAGCTCCGCAGATCGGTGTATTAAAGCGCATTGTTGTTATGGATACCGATGACAATCAGCATGTATTGATCAATCCACAAATTTTAGAGGTTAGCGGTGAGCAGACAGGCTATGAGGGATGTCTTAGCATTCCGGGAAAGAGCGGTATTGTAACAAGACCTGATTATGTAAAGGTAAAGGCATTAAATGAGCGCGGAGAGGAATACGTCTTAGAGGGCGAAGGTCTTCTGGCAAGATGCATTTGTCATGAGTGCGATCATCTTGATGGTATTTTGTACAGTGATAAGGCAGAGGGCGGTCTGATCAATAATGAAGATTTGCCGGAGGATGAGGAAGAAGAACTGTACGAGGATGCTTATGAGGAATTTACTGAAGAAGAAATTCACAAATAAGAAAATCAAGACAAAGGAGTGGTTGGTTTGAGAATTATTTTTATGGGAACACCAGATTTTGCAGTTCCGGTATTACAAAGTCTTATTAATAGCAGACATGAGGTTGTTGCGGTTGTCACACAGCCAGACAGACCAAAGGGCAGAGGAAAAAATATGCAGTTTTCACCGGTAAAGGAGTGTGCACTTGCACATAATATTCCTGTGATGCAGCCAGTAAATGTGAGTGTGCCAGAAGTTATAGATGAGCTTCGTGCCTATGAGCCAGAGTTAATTGTAGTTGTCGCATTTGGCCAGTTTGTTACAAAGAAGATTCGTGAAATGCCAAAGTATGGCTGTATCAATGTGCATGCATCTCTGCTTCCAAAGTATCGCGGTGCAGGTCCGATTCAGTGGGCTGTTATAAATGGCGAAAAGGAAAGCGGTGTTACGACAATGTATATGTGTCGTGAGATCGATAAGGGTGATATGCTGCTTAAGGACACAGTCACACTTGATCCTAAGGAGACAGGAGACAGCCTGCACGATAAGCTTAGCATGATGGGCGGTCCGCTTCTTTTGAAGACAATTGATCAGTTAGAGGATGGAAGTGCAGTTCGTATTCCGCAGTGCGAGGAAGAAAGCACATATGCACCTAAGCTTGAAAAAACAATGGGAAATATTGACTGGACAATGGATGCTGATCGTATTGAGCGATTAGTTCGAGGCTTAAATTCATGGCCAGGTACCTTTACAAAGATACATGGAAAAACAGTTAAGATTTGGGATTGTGATGTAGTTTGTCAGGAAACGCTTACAGAAAGTCAGGCGGCAGCTACGCCAGGAACTGTTATTGTCAGTGAAAAAGATCAGCTGATTGTTAAGGCTGGTAATGGTGCATTGTCACTTCGTATGCTTCAGCCGGAGGGAAAAAAGAACATGACAGTTGATGCTTACCTGAGAGGTTATCCAATTGCACAGGGAGAGTTATTTACACAGGTGTGAAAGGCATAAAAATATAACATCACGGAGGTGAAGTGTATGCCATATTATTACTGGGATCCTACTTATATACTTGTTTTAATTGGTGCACTGCTTTCAGTAGGTGCATCAGCATTAGTAAACAGAACATTTAATCGTTATTCATCTGTCTATGCAAGAAGTGGTCTGACAGGTGCGCAGGCTGCACAAAAGCTTTTACACTCACAGGGCATTTATGATGTGCAGATTCAGCACATATCAGGCAGTTTGACAGATCATTATGATCCGCGAAACAAAACGCTTAGTCTTTCAGATGCAGTATACAATGCAACAACTGTAGCTGCTATTGGTGTTGCAGCTCATGAGTGTGGTCATGCAATGCAGCATGCGAAAGGCTATGTGCCGCTTTCTATTCGAAGCGCACTCGTTCCAGTTGTAAATTTTGGTTCTTATTTGTCATGGCCGTTAATTGTAATTGGTCTTTTTATTAACAGTTCCACAGGCAGTCTATTTTTAAATGCCGGACTGTTGTTATTTAGTTTAGTTGTATTGTTTCAGCTTGTAACGCTTCCTGTAGAAATCAATGCCTCCAGACGTGCAGTGCGCTTACTTGATCAAGAGCATATACTGATTGGTGACGAAGTTGGACAGACGGCACGTGTGTTAAAAGCAGCAGCATTGACGTATGTAGCTAGTGCAGCAGCATCTATTTTACAGCTGCTTCGTCTTTTGATTTTAACAGGAGGAAGACGCAGAGATGACTGAGACAAAAAAAGAAAATGAGAGAGAGATTGTGCTGGCAATTTTAATTGAGGTGTTAGAAAAGAATCAATTCTCTCATATCGTGATTCGCCAGGCACTTGATAAATATAGTTATCTGCCTCAAAAGGATCGTTCTTTTATCGCGCGTCTTTCACGAGGCTGTGTAGAGCGAAAAATTGAGCTAGATGCAATAATTGACAAGGCAGCATCCGTAAAGGCTTCTAAGCAAAAGCCAGTTGTTCGAAACATTTTAAGAATGGCTGCTTATCAGCTGAAATATATGGATGTTCCGGAGCATGCAGTTTGCAGTGAGGCTGTCAAGCTTGCAGCAAAGAAAGGTTTTTGGTCATTAAAAGGATTTGTCAATGCTGTTACGCGAAAGATGGCAGTACTCATTCCAACACTTGGCTGGAGCGATCAGCCATCTGTCTATTATTCTGTTCCGCAGTGGCTTTATGATAAGCTGCTTAGCTGGTATCCAAAAGAGAAGGTAGTAGCATATCTTGAAGCTGCTGTTTCTCAGAGCGGCCATCCAATGTATGTGCATTGTCATACAGGAAGATACAGCATAGAAGAAATAGTTTCGTCTTTAGAGAAAGAAGGCATTTCTGTAAAGAAAGCACCTTATGCAGACGATTGTCTTGAACTAATAGACGCAGGTGATATTCGCCGTACAAATGTATTTCAGGATGGTCTTATTCAGATTCAGGATATAAGCTCAGCACTGGCAGCTCAATGTGTCGCACCACAAGAAAATAGTTTTTGTATTGATATGTGCGCAGCACCGGGAGGAAAAAGCATTCATCTTGCAAAGGCGAAAGGCGGCACGACGAAGGTGTTAAGCCGTGATATTTCATGGGAAAAATTGGAACTGATTGAAGAAAACAGAGTGCGCTGTCATGCCGATAATATGCAGATTGAGCAGTGGGATGCATGTGTGCCTGATGAGGAAAGAAAAGATACAGCAGATTATGTACTGGCTGATGTGCCATGCTCTGGTCTTGGTATTTTATCAAGAAAACCGGACATTAAGTATCAGCTGACACAAGAACGTCTGACTGAGCTTGTAAGCTTACAGCGAGAGATTCTTGTTAATGCAGCTAAGCTTGTAAAGCCGGGTGGTGTTTTAGTTTACAGCACATGCACAATAAATCCAGAAGAAAATGAGGAAAATGTTCGTTATCTTTTAACACAGATGCCATTTGAACTTGAAAGTCTGGCTCCTTTTATTAAGGAAGAAATCGAGGGCAATGATCCATCAAGCGGCATGCTTAAGCTGCTTCCAGGACAAAATCAGTGTGATGGCTTCTTTGTTGCACGGCTTCGCAGAAAATAATATTCAGGAGAACGAAATGAAAGAAGATATTAAATCTAT
Organism: Anthropogastromicrobium aceti; assembly: GCF_020687335.1. Taxonomy (NCBI): domain Bacteria; kingdom Bacillati; phylum Bacillota; class Clostridia; order Lachnospirales; family Lachnospiraceae; genus Anthropogastromicrobium; species Anthropogastromicrobium aceti. The sequence goes on along the minus strand of NZ_JAJEQN010000021.1, from coordinate 31,321 downwards.
GACATTGCCGGAACTGACAACATGGATGAGTGCTCTGGGAGAGAAGGGGTTTCGGGCAAAACAGCTTTATAACTGGATGCATAAGAATCTTGTTTCTTCCTTTGATGAGATGACCAACCTTTCCGGCGCATTGAAAAGCAAATTGAAGGAGCAGGCTGATTTTGTTGTATTAACGCCTGTTGATGTGCGGATCTCCTCAATAGACGGAACAAGAAAATATCTGTTTCGTCTCCAAGATGGAAATGTGATAGAAAGCGTTTTGATGCGCTATCGTTTTGGAAATTCCGTCTGCATTTCCACACAAGTCGGCTGCCGTATGGGCTGTCGTTTTTGTGCTTCTACACTTGATGGATTGGTCAGAAGCCTTCGTCCAAGTGAGATGCTAGAGCAGATCTACAGGATTCAAAAGGATATTGGAGAGCGTATTTCTAATGTTGTTTTGATGGGATCTGGAGAACCATTTGATAATACAGAGAATGTATTTCGCTTTCTAGATTTGATCTCATGCGAGGAAGGATTAAATATTAGTCAGCGAAATTTAACTATTTCGACTTGTGGTTTAATTCCTGGAATTGAGCAGCTTACAGCGCGGCACAGTCAGGTGACATTAGCACTTTCGCTTCATGCACCAAATGATACGGTGCGAAAGGAATTGATGCCGATTGCAAACAAGTATCATATTCAAGATGTGCTGGCAGCCTGCAAAAAGTATTTTGAGGTTACAGGACGTCGCGTTACGTTTGAATACAGCCTGGTAGCTGGTGTCAATGACAATGAAGATGAGGCAAGACAGCTTGCAGCACTTTTGAACGGCTTTCCTTGTCATGTCAATCTGATTCCGGTGAATCCGATTAAAGAAAGAAATTATGTTCAGTCTGGACAGGTTCAGATAGAGAAATTTAAAAAATTGCTTGAAAAAAGTGCAATACATGTTACTATTAGAAGAGAAATGGGCCGTGACATTGACGGCGCATGCGGACAACTCCGAAAAAGCTATCTTGAACAACATACATAAAAGGAGTTTTTGGAATGCAGATTAGTTGTAAAAGTGATATAGGAAGGATGCGTTCCCAGAATCAGGATTCTGTTTTTGCATCCGATAAACCGGTGGGGAAGCTACCAAATCTTCTGATTGTGGCCGACGGTATGGGCGGTCATAAAGCAGGAGATTTTGCGTCCCGCTATGCAGTAGAGAAATTGGTGGAATGCATCAGCGAATCCGTTTATGAGAATCCGCTTCTTATTGTGAGCGATGCGATTCGCGTGGTGAACCGCAGAATCTATGAAAAGTCACAGGATTATGAAGAATACAGAGGAATGGGAACGACGCTGACGCTTGCATTTGTGGATGAGGCAAGTAAGCTTCATGTTTTTCAGGTAGGCGACAGCAGATTGTATCTGATTTCGGATACAATCCGCCAGATCACAAAAGATCATTCTTATGTGGAGGAAATGTACCGCAAAGGTTTGATTACAAGAGATTCGGAGGAGTACCAGAGCAAGAAAAATATAATTACGAGAGCACTCGGTTCTCATGATTATACCGCAGCAGATATTTTTGAGGAACCTGTTGTACCGGGAGATCTACTTTTGCTGTGCTCGGATGGCTTGACCAACATGGTCGGCGATGATGCAATTTTTGAGATTGCAAAGGGCGCAGCCTCACTGGAAGAAAAGACAAATGTTCTGATTGAACAGGCCAATGAAAACGGAGGTCAGGATAATATCTCTGTTATTTTGGCATCAGTGGAGTAATATCCAAAGGGTTATGGAGGATAAGATGATACGAACAGGAACAATTCTGAGCAGCAGATATGAAATCCTTGAGCAAATTGGTTCCGGCGGCATGGCATATGTATATAAGGCAAGAGACAGAAAGCTAAGCCGTCTGGTAGCAATTAAGATATTAAAAGAAGAGTTCTGTAAGGATAAGAGCTTTGTAGCAAAGTTTCGGATGGAGGCACAGGCAGCAGCCGGCCTTTCACATAACAATGTGGTTGGAGTTTATGATGTCGGTGAAGAAGACAATGTTCACTACATTGTAATGGAACTTATTGATGGTATTACGCTTAAGGAATATATTACACGAAAGAGAAAATTAGGAACAAAAGAGTCTATCGGAATTGCCATTCAGGTAGCTCAGGGTCTTGAGGCTGCACATAAACGTCATATTGTGCACCGTGATATCAAGCCACAGAATATTATTATATCAAAGGATGGCCGTATTAAGGTTGCTGATTTTGGAATTGCAAGAGCGATCACAGATGAGACAACAAACCTTTACGGTGCAGCAGGCTCTGTGCATTATATTTCACCGGAGCAGGCAAGAGGCGGCTACTGTGATGAGAGAAGTGATATTTATTCACTTGGAATTACGATATATGAGATGGTGACTGGCCGTGTCCCGTTTGACGGTGATACGACAGTAGCAGTAGCAATAGCGCATATCAATGAGGCAATGGTGCCGCCAAGCAACATTGAGCCAAGTGTTCCTGTTGCCCTTGAACAGATTATTTTCAAGTGTACACAAAAGCGTCCTAACCAGCGTTATTCAAGCTGCGCAGATCTCATAAAGGATCTTCGCCACGCACTTGTTGCACCAAATGAGCGTTTTGTTCATTTTGTTCAGCTTGAGGAGACTGCAAATGGAGAGACTACTGTTATGAGCGATGAACAGATGCGTGATATACGCAATCGTTCAGACCGCGGTCAGCATGAGAATACAGCATATCAGGAAAGAAGCTTAAAGAGTCAGCAAATTAAGCGCTCACCTGCCAGAGAGAGTGCAGCAGCTCAGCAGCGCCGTCACGAGCAGATTGATTTTGAGACATATGGTCCGGGAAATCAGGACGACAATTTTTCAAGTGAAGCTTATAAAAGAGAAAAGCATTCTCGTGCTAAAAAAGTAAAGAGAGATCCAGATGAGGCAACAGCATTTGATAAGATACTGGCAGCAATTGGCTCTGTGCTTGGTGTTGCCATGCTTGCTATGCTTGTGTATATTGTAGGTTCTCTTTCCGGTGCCTTTCAGCGTACACCAACGAGTATATCATCAAACAAAAAAACGACAGCTGCAGCTAATGATCCAATCATCTCAACATATGAGGATGAATCGGGACAGAATGCAGATGGTAGAACAAAGGTGCCAGAGCTTCTTGGTATGAGTATTACAGAAGCAACAAAGGCATTAAAGGAAGCTGGTCTTAAGATTGTTTTGGCAAGAACGTATGAGTATTCTGACGAGTATGCGACTGGTCTTGTGTGCCGTCAGCAGTATGACAAGGGTACAGTTGTTGATAAGGGAAGTACCATAAAGGTGTATTTGAGCCTTGGAAGTGATAAGTTTGAGATTAACGGTAAACTGTATGTCAATGGAAATGTTAGTATTCTAAAGTATTATTTGAGGAGCTTTAAGGATATTGATGTAGAGTATGTTGGCGAATACAGTGAGGAATATGCAAAAGATATGGTGCTTCGCATGGAGCCAGATAAAGGATATCTTCAGGCGGGAGATTCTTTAAAGGTTTACATTAGTTTAGGACCTGAATATATTGATGTTCCGAATCTTTATGGTATGACAAAACAGCAGGCAATCGCCAAAATTGAGCAGGCGGGCTTTAGTGTAGGAACGATTAGTGAAGTTAACAGTGACAATACCGAGGCAGGTCAGGTATGCGGTCAGAGTCTTGATCCAGGTACCAGTCAAAAGAGTGGAACTGAGATTGCATTTTCTATAAGTCTTGGACCGAAGATGGCAGTTGTGCCAGGTGTTGTCGGTAATTCAGCAGAAGGATACGCATATTCTGCAATAGGTTCTGCAAATCTTTATTATTCAATTGAATACGCAGAAAGCACATCTGTTCCAGCAGGTACTGTAATTAGTCAGGTACCAGAGGGCGGAACTTCTGTACCAGAGTATTCAACTGTAAAGCTTGTAGTTAGTGTTGGACCGCCGACAGTAGGCTTAGGAGCTAATGATTTGACAAATATGACGCAGGAGCAGGCAACATCTACACTTGCAGGTATGTCACTTGGTGCACAGATTCAGTACGAGTCAAGTGATTATGTGGCAGTTGGAAGCGTAACAAGATGGGCTGCGACTAGTGCAGATGGATCCTTACATGCAGGAGATACTGTAATTGTCTTTATCAGTACAGGTCCGGCAGCAACAGCGCCAAGTACAGATCCGGCGCCGGCACCAAGTACAGATCCAGCACCAGCACCAAGTACAGATCCAGCACCAGCACCAAGTACAGATCCAGCACCAGCACCAAGTACAGATCCGGCGCCGGCACCAAGCCCAGATCCGGCACCGAGTACTGATGCAGCAGCGCCTCAGGCAGACACAGCAGGCGCTGTAAGCTGAAATAATTGTAAAGGAATTACAGGATGCAGGGAAAAATCATCAAAGGAATTGCCGGATTTTACTATGTACAGGCAGAGAATGAATTGCAGTACGAGTGCAAGGCGAAAGGAATTTTCAGAAAAGACCATAAAAAACCTCTGGTGGGTGATGAAGTGACAATTGAGGTGCTTGATGAGGAAGAAAAGAAAGGCTCCATTACAGAGCTTCTTCCTCGAAGAAGCGAGTTGTTTCGTCCAGCGGTAGCAAATATAGATCAGGCAGTGATCGTATTTGCATGCCGTGAGCCAGAACCAAATTTTAATTTGCTGGATCGTTTTCTTGTTTTAATGGAAAAGCGAAATGTACCGGTTATTCTTTGTTTTACAAAGGCTGATTTGGCGACAGAAGAATTTAAAAAAGAGGTTCAAATGATATATGAGCCGGCTGGTTATCCTGTTTGCTTTACTGACTATCATGATTTTGAAGGAGAAGGACATAAAAAACTGTTTCATCTTCTTTCAGGGAAGGTGACAGCCTTTGCAGGCCCTAGTGGTGTTGGAAAATCAACGCTGGTAAATCATTTTTGTCCGGAAGCAGGGATGGATACTGGCGAAGTCAGTGAGAAAATAAAAAGAGGAAAGCATACGACAAGGCATTCAGAGATTTTTTATCTGGGTCATCAGACATTTTTATTTGATACACCTGGATTTAGCTCATTAGATGTGCTCTCTCTTGAAAAGGAAGAACTCGAGCTGCTTTTTCCAGAGTTTTCACCTTATCTTGGTAAATGCCGCTTTACAGGATGTTCTCATATTTCAGAGCCGTCGTGCGGCATAAAGGAAGCAGTCCAAAATGGAAAAATCAGTCAAAATCGTTATGAAAGCTATACAGCTTTTTATAAAGAATTAAATGCAGTAAGACGATATAAATAAAGGAAAGGAAAGTAACACATGGCAGATTTGGCAGTATCTTTACTATCAGCAGATTTTTCGTGTTTAGAAAAACAACTTCAGGAATTAAAAGAGGCAGACGTGAAATGGCTTCACATTGATGTGATGGATGGTAATTTTGTACCTAGCATCTCATTTGGATTTCCGATTGTCAAAACACTAAGAAAGGCATTTTCAGGTGTATTTGACGTCCATTTGATGATCCAGGAGCCGATCCGTTATATCAAAGAGTTTGCAGAATCTGGAAGTGATATGATCACGATTCATCTGGAAGCATGTGAGGATGTTGAGGCTACTTTAAGGTGGATTCGTGAGTGTGGCTGTAAGGCAGGACTTGCAGTTAACCCACATACCCCGATTGAGGAGGTCTATCCATATCTTCATCTGACAGATATGGTGCTTGCCATGACAGTACAGCCTGGATTTGGAGGACAGAAATATATCCATTCAGTAACGAAAAAGGTGGAGACACTGCACAAGTATTTAAATGAGAATGGATTTGATTCTGTTTTAATTGAAGTGGATGGTGGAATTTGTCTTGAAACTGCTCTGGAAGCAGCAGATGCAGGAAGCGATATTCTTGTCAGCGGAAGCAGTGTGTTTAAAGGCAATATTGGACAAAATGTACACGATCTTCTGGAGGCAATGAACCATTCAGAGAAGGTATGATGTATAGGCACAAATAAAAGCAGGACAGGTATGCAGAGAATGAAGAACTTATTGCTTGTATTGGGCGGAACATTAGATGCTTTGTTTTTAAAGGAGTGCTATGAAAAAATGCAGCCACATTTTGTGGTGGCTGCAGATGGAGCACTTGAAAAAGTTTTGGCAGCAGGTATTCCATGCAATTGTGGAATGGGGGATTTTGACACAGTTTCAAAAGATGTGCTTTGTCATTTTGAGGAGGATCAAAATACAAAGTTACTCTCCTTTCCACCTGAAAAGGATGAGACAGATGCAGAGCTTGCTGTGCAGTTTGCAGTAGATCAAAAACCAGATAAGATTTGGATTCTTGGTGCAACAGGAGGCCGTATGGATCATATGCTCGGCAATCTGGAACTTCTTCATATTCCCCTTACAAAAGGCATTGAATGTGAAATAGTTGATCAGCAAAATCGAATCAGGCTGCTAGATGGCCCTATTTTGCTTGAAAAAATGGCTGATTGGAAGTATGTATCATTTTTATCCTACACAGATCAGACACAAGGCATTACATTAAAGGGATTTGTTTATAATGTTGAAAATTTCACCTTGAAAAAGGGAAGTACACGCTGTATAAGCAATGAGATATGTGATGAGAAGGCAGCGGTTTCATTTACGAATGGGCTGCTTTACTGTATTCGTTCACGTGATCTAAGATGATTGATGAAAAAGAGGTATCAGCATTGAGAAAACAAATAATAGGTTTGACAGCATGTCTGGCAGGGCTTTGCTTTAGTGGATGCAGAGACGTTGTACTTTCTACATCTTTAAATGATCATATTCTTTTTAGCGGAACAAAAACCAGACTGAGCTTAGAAGAGTGCAGTCTGGTCTTTCTGGATTTTCAAACACGTTATAATCTTTATTATGAAAATCTGGGAGAAACCGATTTTTGGAAGGAAAAAGCAGGAGAGATTGATTTTTCCGATTATCTGCGTGATGGCAGAATAAAAGAAGAACTGTGCACGTTAGTGCTTTTAAACGATATGGCATCAGGGCTTGGTGTAACACTTACAGATGAGGAACGCAGTGTCTGTCAGGCTGCAGCAGCCGATTATTATGGCAGCCTGTCTGATGAGGAGAAAAGTTACGTACAGTCAGACGAGTCAAAAGCAGCATCTTTGTATGAAAAGTATCGCATTGCACAGAAGACAATTGATGAGCTTTGCTCAGGCATAAACACAGAAGTTAGTGATAATGATAAGCGTGTTATGATACTTCAGTTGATCGCAGCACCATCATACAAGGAAATTGAACAGGCGAAGGAGCGCATTTCATCAGGCGAAGATTTTGAGAGTGTTGCAAAAGAAGTAAGTCGATTTTCGCAGATTGAATATCAGGTAAGCCGCGGAACGCTAAATCCAATTTTGGAGGAAACAGCTATCTACATGAGTGATGGTGAAGTCAGCGATATTATTCAGACAGAGCAGAATTATTATTTGATTCGCTGTGTGGATGATTTTGACGAGGTACTTAGTTCTGAAAATGAAAGTCAGGTATTCGGAAAGCTTCGCTATGCAACATGGTCACAAAGTTTTACGTCATATGCAAAGGAACATACTGTTGGTATTTCAGAGGAGATCTGGGAAAATCTGCATTTCTATCAGACAACAGCTTTTACATCAGATGATCTGTATGAGACGTATGATAGGTATTTTTGTACCAATAGTAATTGACAATAAAATTATTTTTTTCAATAACAAAAAGGCGAGCATACATGCGTGTCAGGCACACATGATGCTCGCCTTTTAGTAAATTTCGAAACTACTCAGAGCCACATTTTCAGAATGCATTTTGCTTACTATGAATAGTTAACAAATTTTAAAAGTATAGCTTCCGCTTACAAGCTCGAAGTCAGCCACACCAGATACAGCAGTATCTGCTATTGCAGCACCTTCGAGGATTTGTACACTATTGTGACCAATAGCTGGAAGTGATAAATGGGCAGTTGTATTTGCTGGTATCGTGCAGTGATACACAATCGAGTTCTCTTTCTTTTCCCAGGAGGAAGTAATTTTTCCAAACGGTGTCTCTTGTTCACCTTTTGCAAAGCTCAGAGCGCCACCCCAGGAAGGTGTCAAGAAAATTCGATGATAGCCAGCCTCGTCTTTTTCTTCTCCTGTCTGAATACCGAGAACGGTGCGGTAGAGCCATTGTCCAATTGAACCATATGCATAGTGGTTGAACGAATTCATTGAAACGTCACCAAATGTGCCTGTTTCTGCAATGTAAGAGTTCCAACGCTCCCAGATAGTAGTTGCACCATTTATAACGCTGTAAAGCCATCCTGGATTACCTTTTTGCTCTAAGAGCGTAAAAGCAAGCTCATTCTGTCCACATTTTGTCAGTGCAGGAAGCAGGTGACTGATTCCAAGGAAACCAACAGAAAGATGATTGTCTCTTCTATGGATCGACTCGACAAAATAATTGGTTGTCTGAGCCATTGTTTCTTCAGGTATGAGATTAAAATCAATCGCAAGTGCATAGGCTGTTTGGCTTGGATGATGGGTGCTTCCTGCATTCTCACAATAGCGTGTCTGATTGATAATAGTACCATCTGCCTGCGGTGTGCCTTTGCTCATCTCACCCCAGTAAGCTAAAGAACCGTCTGGCTGAACCCAAGCCTCACGAAAGGCAGTGCGAATATCCTCGAAACGTTTTTGATAAAGGGCGGCATCATCTGTTTTTCCTAAAATTCGTGCAATGCGAGCCATCAGGTCAGCAACATAAGCGGCATAAGCAGTTGCTGTCAGGATAAATGGAGTAGATTCATCAAATGTCAGATGATCGCCTCGGCTTTGCTGAACCTGAATAAATGGATTAGAAGAAAGATCTGACTGATCATGTCTTTGTACACCATCGACAGTACGAAGACCGCAGTTTTGGCGTGAATTTAGACTTTGGTAAGCAATCCAGCGCGCCATGCACTCATAATTTTCTTCAAGAACACGAGTATCGCCGTAGGCCAGATACATTTCCCAAGGAACAATTACAGAAGCATCTGCCCAACCGGCACATCCGGCAGGACGGTTATCGCCGCCAAGAGGTGCCGTATCCGGGACAGCGCCCTGACGATTATACATTAGCTGACCGTCGCGCACATCAAGAAGCCATTTATTCATAAATGACTGAACATCCATGTTAAAGGCAGCAGTCGGTGCGAAGACCTGTGCATCACCAGTCCAGCCCATACGCTCATTTCGCTGTGGGCAATCGGTGTACACAAGAAGAGAATTGCCGCGCTGTCCCCATTGAATGTTACTCTGAAGCTGATTGACTAACGGATCGGAACACTCAAAGCTTCCAGTTGTGTCTGGTGTGTTGCAAAGAACAAGACCTTCTAAACTTGTTACACAGCTGATATCGGAAAGCTCACAGCCATTTCCTGTGATTTCCACATAGCGAAAACCATGTGATGTAAAGGAAGGAACAAAAGTTTCTCCGTTTTCATCACCGCTAAAGGTATAGGTGTCAGTATTGGCAGCGGAGCGGATATTTTTGATGTAGATTTCGCCGTTTGCATAGCTCATTTCTCCGTAGCGAAGTTTAATTGAAAGACCACGTTCACCCTTTAAGTGAAGGCGAACTGTTCCGACCATGTTCTGACCAAGATCGTAAACAAAATGACCAGTCGGAATTTCCTGTATAGAGATAGGAGTCAACACACGCTCAATCACAGCGGACGGGCCTTCTTGTGCTGTAAGTTCAAATTTCACAGGATTAGTAAAGGTTCCATTTGTAGGAACTGGCTTGCTTGGCCATGGAAGAATGCCACATGTTTTCCAACGTTTGTCACTATTATCAATATGAGACAGATCATTTGGAAGCAGACGCGCATCATAATTTTCACCATCAAGATAGTCAGAGTCAACTACAGCGCCCTTATCAGTAAAAAGCCATGAATTATCGGTCACAAGTTCATCCTTGCTTCCATCGGTGTAGGTAACGATCATGCGTCCCATAAAAGAGTTTTGTTCGCCATATTTCATAGGACCGCTGTAACCGCAGTAACCATTGTAATAACCCTTGCCAACGGTAGCCAAAAGCTGATTTTCGCCCTCATGCAGCAGGTTTGTCACATCATATGTCTGATAGAAAATGCGAAGGCGATAATCAGTAAAGCCTGGTGCGAAAAAGCTGCCATCGGCGTCAATGCCATTTACTTTTACACGGTAGGAACCGCGTGCTGTTGCATATAGACGGGCAGAGGCAATCTTTTTGGATGGGTTTGAATGGAAAGTACCAAGCAGATTTATAGCTGGAACAGGGCAAGCCAGTTCAAACTGATTTTTTATAGTTAAGATTCCATCCTTACAGGAACCAAGAACAGAGAAAATACCAGATTCATCTGAGAAGCTTTCATTCTGGAAAACAGTGTTGGTTTTCGGGTCAGAAATAACAAGATTGTCATAGTATGCAGTACTGCCTAACTGCTTAAAGCCTATAGAGAACAGACATCCACGGCGCGGAACAAAAAATCCGGCATTTGGCATCAGGTCAGCTTCTTTTTGAATTACAGTCACATTATTGATAGAAACAGAAAGATCTCGGTTATCCACTGTAATGGAGATTGTATTCCAATCATGCTCTAAGCCCTCAGAAACTGCATCCTTACTAATTATGTAGCCAACTTTGCTGCCAAGAATAGTCACAGTAGGAATATGGCCTTCTTTGGTGCTGCCATCCCAAGCGTTATCGCAATATTCGTAAATCATAAGTGTGCGGTTATCCATGTCCACATCAAATAATACGTAGTTATCCCTATTTCGGGCAGAGAGTACAATGCCAGCTTTATTACCGATGTCAGTTTTAAAATCAACGTTCATCTGATAGGAGTACAGGCAGGCAGTATTAGTTGTTTGCTTCGGTGAGCCAATCCACTGTGCATTGTTCCACACGGAAGCGTCCTTTCCCATCAGCCCAGTCTCAAACCATGTAACTTCGCTTTCATGCATCATATTTTCTTCATCCCACACGAAGACTTTCCAATAGTAGCGTGTGGAAGGCTCAAGTCTGGTGCAGTCAGCCGTTAACGCGGTGTGCTGTATATAACTCTTTACAATATTACTGTCCCAGATAATGGGAGTCATAGTCTTATCTTTAGAAACGATGATGCGATAAGCGCTCTGCTTAGCACCTGTTCGTGAAGCAGCCATTTGCCAGGAAAACATAGGTGTTTCGCAGTCAACGCCAAGCGGTGTAATTTGTGCCTGTGTGCGGCATTTTACAATAGAAGTGCTCATTATGTCGATCTCCTTTTGCTATTTATTTATCTTTTGGTATCATAGCACAAAAATGGGGGAGTAGCAACCAATGAAGGGTTGTCTGGTCACTAAAATCATGCTATGATAGGGGCAGAGTCTGAATTGCGACTTGAAAAACAAAATATAGTCTGATTATTAGGAGGAGATAGATATGGCTTGCACAACAATATTAGTTGGAAAAAATGCTTCATATGACGGTTCAACAATGATCGCACGAAACGATGATTCAGGAGCCGGACACTATATGCCGAAAAAATTTGTAGTAGTTCATCCAGAGGAAAGACAAAAAGTTTATCGCTCTGTGATTTCTCATGTAGAAATTGAACTGCCTGACAATCCGCTTCGCTGTACATCCATGCCAAATGCAGTTGATGGAGAAGGAATTTGGGCAGCTAGTGGTGTGAATGCGAAAAATGTTGCAATGACAGCAACAGAGACAATAACTTCAAATCCGCGTGTGCTTGGTGCAGATCCACTTGTAGTTTACGAGCCTGCAAAGGATGGAAAAGAAGAAAAAGCGGGTGGTATCGGTGAGGAAGATATCGTTTATATAGTGCTTCCATACATAACAAGTGCGAGAGAGGGTGTAAAGCGTCTGGGCAGTCTTCTTGAGACATACGGTACATATGAGATGAATGGAATTGCATTCCAGGATAAGGATGAAATCTGGTGGCTGGAGACTATCGGCGGTCATCACTGGATTGCAAGAAGAGTGCCGGATGATGTTTATGTAGTAATGCCAAATCAGTTTGGAATGGATGAATTTGACTTAGAGGATGCCTATGGTGAACAGAAAGGTTTTATGTGCTCAGCGGATTTAAAAGAATTTGTCGAGAAAAATCATTTAAATCTTTCTCAGGATGGAAGCTTCATTCCGCGTGATATTTTCGGAAGTCATGATGACTCAGATCATGTGTACAATACACCTCGTGCATGGTATATGCTTCGCACATTAAATCCTCAAACCTTTACATGGGATGGACCAGATGCTGATTATACACCACTTTCCGATGACCTTCCGTGGTGCCTGATTCCAGAAAAGAAGATTACAGTGGAAGATGTGAAATATGTACTGTCCTCACATTATCAGGGAACACCATATGATCCATATCTTTCATATGGCGATAAGTCTATGAAGGGTGCATATCGTTCAATCGGTGTAAATCGAACTGATTTCCTTTCTGTTATTCAGATGAGAGCAGATCACGAGGATGACAGCCGCGCAATTGAATGGGTAGCATTTTGCTCCAATGCATTTAATACACTGCTTCCATTCTATGCAGATGTCGAAAAAACACCAGATTATGTAGCAAATACAGATAAAAACGTGTCCACTGATAATTTCTACTGGACAAGCAGGTTAATTGCAGCGATGGCAGATGCATCTTACAAGAGTTCTCTGTTCCATGTTGAGCGTTATCAAGGTCATGTGATGGCAAAGAGTCATGCGCTGATTGCAAAATATGATGCAAAATTAGCACAGACTGCAGATAAGGCGGAGCGACTTGTCATTAAGCATGAGGCAAATGAGGCAATTGCACAGATGGCAAAGGAAGAAGCACTCGCAACACTTGAAAAGGTGCTTTCTGAACTGACCAATCAGATGAAGAATGCATATTCAAGATCAGATGCATAAGAATTAAGGATTTATTAATCATTCGGGAAAACTATTTTCCGCTAACGCCTTAATAGAAGATGAATATTCTGTTGGCGTCATTCCTGTCAGATTCTTAAACTGACGTGAAAAATATTGAACGGACTGATAACCAAGTCCGGCAGAAATCTGTGTGAAATTGAGACGGCCGCTTCTTATTTGCTGCTTGGCCGTCTCAATTTTTAATTGGTGAAAATAATTGATGGCTCCCGTGTTAAACTGCTCTTTCATAAGCTTTTGCAGCTGCGTGCGTCCAATTAAATTGTCGTGACAAATTTGCTCAAGTGTAATCTGTTCATGAATGTGCTGCTTTAGGTAGTTTGTGATCAGATCAAATATTTCTTCCGTGTTTTTTAATTTATAGGAAGCAGGTTTTTTATCAAGTCCAATACTTTGAGCATTCTCAAAACGGCGCAGCAGATGAAGCAGAAATTCTTCCAGATATAGGCGAATGAGCTGTCCGCTGCCAAGCGGCATAGTTTGCTTAAGAGGCATGGCAGCTAAGTAGGGATCATCAAGGCGGCAGTCAAAGCTTTGCTTTGCCTCTTGAATAATTAAAGCAAGTAAGCGCCGCTCTGTCTGGTCAATGCGAAGAATGCGGTCTGAGAGCGCAAAAAGCTGTTTTTCTGATGAAAGCTGTAAATCAGACTTGTTTGACACAGAAAGATCAAATGAGATAACAATCAGATTCGGTGCAATTTGCCCATCAGAGCGCACGGCATGAAATTCATTTGGCTTATGAAAATAAAGTTCACCTGCTTTTAGCCGAAATTCAGTTTGATCACTTGTAATAATAGTTTCGCCCTTGTCTGCATAAACAAACTCCCAAAAATCATGTGTTTCTCCAGAAAAAGTAAAATCAGTACGGTATTCATAATAGTGAATGCTATATATGGTTCCGATAGAAATAGATGTTTGAAAATCAATACCTGGATAATACATAAGCCGCCTCCTTAGCAATATTCTTATACTTTATTATGAATAGAAAGAAGCTTTTTTTCAAGTATGTTTTGTATACAAATATCTTCACTATGTATACAATCGTCCGTTTAGTTTAAAGCTATCTTGCTTCCTATTTTTTGTCATGTTATATTGAAGAAAAAAAGGAAACGAGGTATTTTTTATGGAAAAGAAATTTGAAGTAAGTGAATTTGCACTCGAAGCAGTGCGCCATTTTGAATTCAGTGGTACATTAATAAATGTTCGTCCATTTGGAAACGGTCATATCAATGATACTTATCTGGCAGAGTATGATATTTTTGGAATGGGTCAGGTAAAGGTGATCATTCAGAGAATGAATCGTAATGTATTCAAACAGCCGGAAGAACTTATGGAAAACATTGTAAATGTAACGGAATTTTTGAAGAAAAAAATTGAAAAAAATGGAGGAGATCCGTCAAGAGAAACATTAAATATTATTTCTTCTGTTTATGGAAAACCATTTTATGTAGATTCGCAGGGAGAGTATTGGCGTGCATATAAGTTCATTACAGGGGCATCCAGTTATGATCTTCCAGAGAATCCAAAACAGTTTTATGAGAGTGCGTATGCATTTGGTCATTTCCAGCAGCTGTTGTCTGATTACCCGGCGGAAACATTGCCCGAAACTATTGTAGATTTTCATGATACAAAAAAGCGTTATCAAACATTTGAGCGTGCCGTGGCAGAGGATGTTTGTGGACGTGCAGCAAGTGTACAGCGTGAGATTGAATTTATCAGACAGCATAAGGCAGTAGCTAGTGAATTTATGGATCGTCTTGAAAGTGGTGAGCTTTCCCTTCGTGTTACGCACAATGATACTAAATTAAATAATGTTATGATTGATGACCTCACAGGAAAGGGAATCTGTGTAATTGATCTTGACACTGTTATGCCAGGTCTTGTGATGAATGATTTTGGTGATTCTATTCGTACTGGAGCCAGTACAGCAGAAGAGGATGAAATTAATTTAAGCCTTGTTTCCTGCAGTATGGAGCTGTTTGAGACATATACAAGAGGATTTTTAAAAGGATGCGGCAATTCATTAACACCGATTGAAGTCAGCCTTCTTCCGATGGGCGCAAAAATGATGACATATGAAAATGGCATTCGTTTTTTGACTGATTATCTGCAGGGAGATGTATATTTTAAGATTGCAAGAGAAAACCACAATCTTGATCGCTGCCGTACACAGTTAAAGTTAGTTGAAGATATGGAAGCAAAGTGGGATCAGATGCAGGAGATAGTGCAAAAAGTCAGCGCTGAAGTCTGAAATAGTCTTGGCATAATTGAAAAAAAGTAGTAAAATAGGAGAAAAGTTGCAAAAAGGGGTGGCAATGGATGAAAAAGGTAAGACAGCTGGCTCATCATTTCTTCTATAATATAGCATTTGTCAAGAAGATGATCTTCTTATTTTGCATCGGTATTTTGGTTCCGATGATTTTTCAGCAGACAGTTTATTATTTAGAGACAGAACGTGGAATAAAAGAACGTATGTTATCAACGGTCAATGAGGCACTAGACGATAAAACATTAAAAATAGCGTCAGTGCTTTCAGAGGCCGCTGCATTAGAAAAGCGATATTCAACAAACGAGACGCTGTATCAGTGTCTGGATAAAAAGTATACAAAGGATCTCGACTATCTGATTCAGTATCAGGAAACGTTTCAGGTACTTTTTTCAGAAACAAATCTGTATCCTTATCATATTAGAATGATCAGATTGTATACAGACAATCCGACACTGATGAATGGCGCTTATGTGAGAAAGACATCCGATATGGAATTAGAATCGCTCGGTGAAACTCTTGATTATGTCAATTTGTATCCAGTGAAGAATCAGACAAATACATATATTCGGACTTCTCATGAAACAAGAAGAATTGCAGGAACATCTGACAGCAGAAGTCTTAGCGTGATTCGTGCGTTTGATTATTATAAGCAGTATGATGCATATCAAAAATTAATTCGTGTTGACGTAGAATATGATGATCTGCTTGCAATTTTGCAGGAGACAAACTTATTTGAAAATATGATATTGACTGATTCTAATAATCAGGTTGTCGTTGCGCTGAATAGTTATGCAAACAGTGGAAAAATGGTGCAGATAAATCCAGAAAAAATAGCGGACAGCGGCAAGCTTTTATTATCACGCGAGCTTTCAAATTTTGGTCTTACGTTATACGGGCTTTATGATATGAGCTCTATTTCAAAAGAGTTTCAAACAAGCAGAATTCAGTCATTTTTTTTGGCAACTGCCAGCATTTTATTTGCACTTGGCTGTGTATATCTTGTGGCAGGAAATATTAGCAGACGGCTAAATCGTCTTGTCACGCAGGCCGATGAGATTGCGCATGGCAATTTTATCAAAAAGGCAGAATCAAGTACGGCACAGGATGAGTTTGGTGTGCTTGAAAAAAGTATGGATCGTATGAGTGCTCAGCAGGAGGACTTGATTGAGCGTGAATATAAAGCGCAGGTACAGCAGGCACAATTAGAAAGGGAAACAAATCAGGCGCGTTTTTTAGCACTTCAAAGTCAGGTAAATCCACATTTCATGTTTAATGCGCTTGAGAGCATTCGATTAAAGGCGCGCGTGAAGGGGGAGATTGAGACAGCTCAGATGATCAAATATATGGCAAAAATGTTTCGTAATTTGATTGAGTGGGATGATAACATTATTACAGTTCGTGAGGAGATTGCCTTTTTAGATGAGTTTCTTCATATTCAAGAGTATCGTTTCGAGGATGAGTTTTCCTATGAAATTCATGTACAGGAGGAGGCCTATGAGTGTAAAATTCCGAAGATGATTTTGCAGCCGCTTGTTGAAAATGCATGTGTGCATGGTCTTGAAGCGATCGAGGATAAACGTTTAGTGGGCATTTGTGTAACAGCCGACTTTACAAAGAATATGCTTTATCTTCAAGTTGAAGACAATGGAGGCGGTATGACAGCAGAGAAGCTAGAGGCATTAAAGGTTTCCTTTCAGGAAAATGATGAAAAAGGAAAAAGTGTTGGTCTGAAAAATGTATATCGAAGATTGTCATTATATTATGGGGATCGTATGACATTTGATATTGAAAGTGTCGTAGGAAAGGGGACAATATGCAGGATATGTATACCGTTATGATTGTAGATGATGAGAAAGCAATTCGTGACAGTCTGCCGGCTGTAATTAATTTTGAAATGTATGGTTTTCGTGTTTGCCAGACAGCTAGAAATGGGCAGGATGCACTCGAAAAAATACGGCAGCAGCACCCGGATGTACTGCTTCTCGATATTCGTATGCCAATTTTAGATGGTCTTGGACTTTTAAAAGAGTTGTCAGAGCAGATGAAGGAGTATCATCCATTTGTCATTATGCTGTCGGGCTACAGCGATTTTGAGTATGCAAGAACAGCGATTCGCTACGGCGTGAAGGCTTATCTGACTAAGCCACTCGATGAGGATGAATTGATAAAAGAGTTGGAAGAATTAAGGGAAGAACTTGACAAGCATCATGCATATCGGGCAAATGAGAAGCTTTTAATGCAGGCAGATGTAGTAAAAAATATGCTTTACAGCGAAAAGCCAGGGATGCGTGATTTGATGAAAGGTACTTTCTTGATGCATTGTGTGATTTTAAAGGATGAATCCTGGAGGGAGCAAAAGGATCCGTATGAGGCGGTACGAAGCTGTATTGAAATGGAGCTTGAGTCTGAACAATGCGTATTTGTGCGAAGCAGAGGGTGCGTATTGACATATCTGGTGGCAGAGAATTGCCTGAATGCATATCAGTCAAGTGTGAGTTTGTTGGGACGTCATCTGCGCCATCGGATGAAATCACAGGGTATTAGCTGTGCTATTTTGTTGGACGAGCATATTTTTGACCTTTCTGCAAATCAATTTCGCAGTGAGTACGACAGTCATCTGTATGAGCTGATGACGCGTGTATTTTGGAGCGAAGAAAAAGTAGTGAGCGATCTTAAAGTATCTGAACAGGAACAGTTTCTTGAGCAGGAAAAAGAAGGATTTGAGGCAATTCGCGCTGCATTTTCACAAAATGATAAGGAGGCTGCCGTGCACAGTATGGAGGCACTTATTTCGCAGGCTGTGCAGAAAAAATTAAATATTGTCATGATTCAGGAGCTTAATTATCGTTTCTTTTATCTTTTGCAGGATTTACTGCAAAAGGCACAAAATACGCAGGTTTCTCTGACAACATTTGACTGGAGAGAAAGTACATGGTATATGCGTCATGAGGAGTGGGAGAAAGCAGTTAAGCATCAGTTTTTGATGGCGGCAGATTGTCTGACGACAGGAAACGTAGATGAGCAGGGAACTGCGTCACAGATCCTGTCTTATATAAAGAAACATTTCAAAGAGCCGCTTTTGGCAAAAGAGGTGGCAGCACACTTTTTTATCAGTCCGGTATATGTAGGACGCGTAATACAGCAAGCATCTGGAGAAACTTTCAAGCAGTATGTGAACCGCCTTAAAATGGAGGAAGCCAAGCAGCTTCTTAGTTCATCAGACCAGCTTGTCTATGAGATAGCAGAAGAACTTGGCTTTAAAGACAGCAAATATTTTATTTCACGTTTTACAGAAGAAACGGGTATGAGTCCGGCTGAGTATCGTAGGAAAAAAGGAAACTAAAAGCAATATTTGCAAATAGAGCAAGATATACAAATAAAAATGGTTTAAAAAGTGGAATAAAAGCAGATCTTTCTGTATTGAGGATTGTGAAAAATTACGGTATAATGATAATACCATCAAACAAATTAAGAGAAACCACATAAGACGAAAGAGTGGTTTCAGAAAGAGAGGCATTTATGAAAAAGCGTGGCATGTTAACAATGGTTTTGGCATCAGCAATGGCAGTTAGTACATTGGCAGCAGTTCCGGCATCAGCAGATGAGACAGCTGCAAGCAGTCTTGATATTTACGGTGGATTAACACCAATGGAAGATGCAGACGATCCGATTACCTATACAATTTTTGTACGTGACCCTGGTGTGGCACCATCAGAGGACAATCCGGTAATCAAGAAGATTCAGGAACTGACCGGTGTTACATTAAAGTTTGAATATCTTGTAGGTGATCTTGATCAGAAGCTTGGTGTTATGATTGCAGGCGGTGATTATCCAGATGCGATCTTTGCAGGAGATGCAGCTACAAAGCTGATGGATGCAGGCGCTTTTATTCCGCTTGAGGATGAGATCCCGAAGTATGAGAATCTGAATGCGATGTACTCTCAGGTAACAGATTATCTGACGCAAGAAGATGGTCACATGTACAACATGGAAATTTACGGAACCATGAAGAACGATGTGACAAAGAATCCACCTGTATTTGAGTGTGGTATTGGCTTCTATATTCAAAAGGCAGTTCTTGCAGAAGCTGGTTATCCAGAGATTCACACGTTAGATGAGTATTTTAAGATCATTGAGGATTACATGGCAAAATATCCGGAGATCGATGGCGTTAAGACAACAGGATTTGAAATTTTAGCAGATGGCTGGCGTAACTGGGCACTGTTAAATCCAGTTCAGAATCTTCTCGGAGCAGGAAATGACGGAGCAATCTTTGTTGATCAGGATACATTTGAGACATCCTTCTTCCAGATTAGTGATGATGCATATGATTTCTACAAGAAGTTAAATGAAGAATATCATAGCGGTGTAGTTGATCCAGATACATTTACTCAGGATTATGACCAGTACATCGCAAAGTTGACAACAGGAACCGTTCTTGGTTTTTATGATCAGAACTGGAATTTTAGCAGTGCAATGAATTTGTTAAAGGCCGATGGAAAATATGATCGTACTTATGTTGCTCTTCCAATCACAAATCCTGGTGTAAAGGATGGCTACCTGGATCAGTCAAATGGTATACCGACTGGAACAAATGGAATTGGTATCACCATCAATTGCGAGAATCCAGATCGTCTGCTTCGTTTCTTTGACTGGATGCTTCAAAGAGAGGTACAGGACTACTTACAGTGGGGAGAAGAAGGTACTGACTGGGTTTATAACGAAGATGGAACAGGAAGATTATTGACAGATGAGCGTCGCGCGATCAATTATGATACGGCATTAAAGCGTGATCAGACTGGATTCCCACTGTGGAACTATTGCCCGAAGTGGACAGGACTTTACACGGAAGATGATATGCCATGTGGACCAGACGAGTCAGCTGATGAGTATATGGCAGCGCAGTCTGATTATGATCAGAGCTTTTTAGAGAGCTATGGAATCAAGTATCCGGCAGAGATGTTCTCCGATCCGATAATTCGTCCGGCATACTATCCAGTATGGGCAATGTCACTTGAGGATGGCAGCGCAGCTGCAGTTGCAAGCACAAAGATTACGGACGTTACCATGAAGTTTTATCCAAGATTGATCCTTGCTTCTGATGAGGCAGAATATGACTCTATCTGGGAAGATTTCTTGAGTGAGTTTAATGCAATTGATCTGGATGCATATCAGACTGAGATTGACAGACAGATTGAATTAAAGATGGGCAAGTAAATTTGTGACTTTTGGTAAGAGGAGGGTGCAACTTCCCTCCTCTTGTTTTATAAAAAAGAGCTGTGAGAAAGGGGTCATGTCGATGAAACAGAAAAAACAAAAACAGCCGTTAAGTAAGACATTCAAAAAAATTGCAACAAACAAAGTTCTCTATATTATGCTGGTTCCTTGCATGATATATACCTTTATTTTTTCGTATTATCCATTAACTGGGTGGATTATGGCATTTGAAAATTACAAACCGGCAAAGGGCTACTGGGGATCCAAATTTGTCGGATTTGATCAGTTTCGATTTTTATTCGAAGATATAGAATTCTGGAGAAGTATGCGAAATACATTGGCTATGTCTGTGATGAATCTGATATTTAGCTTTTTATTTGCAATTGTATTTGCACTTCTTTTAAATGAAATTAAGTCGCTTCCACTCAAAAAGATTACACAGACAGTGTCATATCTTCCACATTTTTTGAGCTGGATTATTGTGTGTTCTTTGATTTCCAAGATGCTTTCTACAAACGATGGTGCAGTCAATAACGTACTTATGAAACTGGGATTGATTAAAGAGCCTTTATTATTTTTAGGTGATCAGAAATATTTTTGGTGGATTACTACATTTGCTAATATCTGGAAGGAAACCGGATGGAATTCGATCATTTACATAGCAGCAATTGCCGGAATAGATCAGTCTCTTTATGAGGCAGCGGAGCTTGATGGTGCAGGACGTTTCCGCAAGATGTGGCATGTCACACTTCCAGGAATCAAGTCCACCATTATCGTATTGTTAATTATGAATCTTGGATGGGTTATGAATGCAAGCTTTGAGGTTCCGTACATTTTGGGAAGTGGTTTGCTGCAGGATGTTTCCCAAACTATTGATATTTTTGTATTAAAATATGGTATGAACATCGGAAACTATTCACTAGCAACAGCTGCTGGTATTTTTAAATCTGTGATATCACTGTTTCTGGTATTTTCAACTAATGCGATTGCAAATAAAATGGGCGAGAGCAGCCTGATGTAAGGAGGAGTGGTTATGATACAAAGAGGAATGAGAAGGCCGCGCAAGAAATTTTATATCAGTAAGCGTGCGCTGCGTCCGGGAAATGTAATTTTTACGATAGTAAATACACTTATTATGCTATGTGTAATCGTTGTCATGCTGTATCCATTCTGGAATACGATTGCTGTATCGTTTAACGATGCGCAGGATACTCTTCGCGGTGGAATTAAGCTTTTCCCAAGAGTTTTTTCACTTTACAGCTATCAGAGCGTATTTAAAAATAAGCTGATGGTTATTGCAGCAATCAATTCTGTACTTCGAACTTTGATCTCAACTGTACTTGGAGTTTTGTTTGGATCTATGATTGCGTATGTTTTATCAAGA
Organism: Anthropogastromicrobium aceti; assembly: GCF_020687335.1. Taxonomy (NCBI): domain Bacteria; kingdom Bacillati; phylum Bacillota; class Clostridia; order Lachnospirales; family Lachnospiraceae; genus Anthropogastromicrobium; species Anthropogastromicrobium aceti. Next base: position 9,536 of record NZ_JAJEQN010000021.1, on the reverse strand, counting down.
AAAGAGCTTGTAGCAAAGAAATTTATCACATCATATTTTCTCGTGACGATGTATATTTCAGCAGGATTGATTCCGAATTATTTTTTGATGAAGGATTTAAAGATGATAAACAGCTTTGCTGTCTATGTGGTTCCAGGACTTGTAAGCGTTTATAATATCATTGTTATTCGATCATTTATCCAAGGTCTTCCAGAAAGCTTAACTGAGGCTGCTATGGTGGATGGTGCAGGTCATTTTCGCTGCTATTGGCAGATCGTGCTTCCATGCTGCAAGCCAGTTTTGGCAACAGTTGCACTGTGGTGTGCAGTAGGCGCATGGAATCAGTGGTTTGATACGTTCCTTTATTGTTCAAGCAAAGAAAATCTGACCACGCTTCAGTATGAGATGATGAAACTTTTATCATCGGCCACACAGTCAGGACGAGATCTGTCTAGTGTATATGGAAATGGACAGCAGGTAGCAAATACAATCACACCAACCTCGATACGTGCAGCTGTAACAATTGTTGCTTCTGCTCCAATCCTAGTTGTATATCCATTTTTACAGAAATATTTTGTAAAGGGCGTAACGCTCGGTGCAACGAAAGGGTAACGTTACTTGTTTCGTGCCCTATATTCGCTGGGAGTGCAGCCAATATCCTTTTTAAAACTGCGGTTAAAGGAAGAAACATCGTGAAAACCACAGGCAAGAGCAATTTTACAGATAGCATCATTCGTTTCGACAAGAAGCTGGGAGGCTTTCTTTAACCGAATCTGGTTTATGTAATCCCAGTAGGTATGTCCAGTACAGATGCGAAAATGTCTGGCAAAATAAAATTTTGAGAGACCGGTCTGTGTGGCAGCTTCCTCAAGTGAGGGAATGTGTTCAAAGTCTGTTTCAATTTTAGATAAAAGTGTCTGAATGGCAGTTTTGTGATCTGAGTTTGCTAACTGACTTTGTGCATTGGGACTAATTTTACTAGCAAGCAAATTTTGCGTGTAACAAATGAAAAACTGCAGCAAGAGAGAGTATATTTGTAAAATTCGAATAGGGCTGTCACTCCAGTATACTTCTGCACATTGCATGAGAACTGTAATTTCATGCTCATATATATCAGGACAAGTTGTCTGGTTTATCAAAACAGCATTAGAAAAAGCACTGCGTACAAAGCGAAAATCATACATGGAGTTAAAGATTGTCAGCTCAAATAAAAAGATAAAGCGAGATCCTTCACCTTTTGGATTTCCTTGTATGGAGTGCAATGCACCAGGGGGAACGACAAGAATATCACCAGGTTGAAGATGAAAAATCTGGTTTTGTACTGTTACGGTGTAGCAGTTCTCCAGTGCAACAATCATTTCAGTGGCATTATGCCAGTGCGTCATATAGCGATCAGGCTGTTCATTGTACCACAGACGAAGAGCCGCGTTTTCAACAAAAGGCGGATGCTCGTATTCTTCAGGCTCACTTATTTGAAGGCCTTGTGCAAGATCAGGCTGATTGCGATATAAAGCGCGCTTTGATTCGGAAAGAGAAAAAAGATAGCTAGGATTCATATGGCAGCTCCTTTCAGGGCGAAAATAAAGACTTTTTATAGTATAGCACAGAAAACGGCGAAAAGAAAAGATCAGGAGGAAAAAACATGGAAGAACGAATCTATCGAAATATTTGGAAAGAGATAGGAATCAGCGATGCGCAGGTAGAAGAACGCCTGTCACAACTGATTTCTACATTTTTTTATGATGAAAAAGAACGGCTGTATTTCCCGGTGGGGGACGATATGGCGTATATTGAAGACACAGGAAATAATGATGCACGTACAGAGGGCATGTCTTATGGAATGATGCTTTGTGTGCAACTAGATATGAAAGAGGAATTTGACCGAATCTGGAAATGGGCAAAAACATATATGTATATGGAAGAAGGCGAAAATGAGGGCTATTTTGCTTGGTCATGCCAGACAGATGGCACAAAAAATTCTTATGGCCCGGCTCCAGACGGTGAGGAATATTTTGCTATGGCTTTGTTTTTTGCATCACATCGTTGGGGGGATGGAGAAGGTATTTTTGCATATGAAAAAGAAGCAAAAGAGCTGCTTCGCGCCTGCATTCATAAAGGAGAAAATGGCAGACTAGGAGAGCCCATGTGGAATCGTGAAAATAAGCAGATTTTGTTTGTGCCAGGATCACCATTTACTGATCCATCGTATCATTTGCCTCATTTTTATGAGTTGTTTGCAAAGTGGGCATACGAGGAAGATCGTCCGTTTTGGGCAGAAGCTGCGAAAGTCAGCCGTGAATTTATGAAGAAGTCAAGTCACCCAAAAACAGGTATGTCGCCAGAGTATGCAGAGTTTGATGGCTCACCTGTAACAAAGGTATTTGAATGGGGGCGTCACGACTGGTTTTACAGTGATGCCTATCGCACAGCAGCGAATATCGGACTTGATTATGCGTGGTTTAAGACAGATGTAGGTCAGACACAGGCAGTTTCTCGTTTACAGTATACACTTGGCGTGGTAAATAAAGAAAATCCATATATGACATATGAGGTAGACGGAACAGTACTTGATCAGAAGGCACTTCATCCAGTTGGTCTTTTGGCTACAACGGCAGAGGGCAGCTTAGCGGTGTTAAAAGATCCAGTGCAGCAAGAAATGATCAATTCTGCTGAAAAAGAGCTGGCACTTTGGTGGGTAAAAAAGTTTTGGGAGACACCGCTTCGTACGGGAAAGCGTCGCTATTATGATAACTGTCTTTATATGTTTGCATTTTTGGCGCTGGCCGGAAAGTATAGGATATGGTGAGCACTATGAAAACAGGTAAAATATTGGTAGCAAAAAATCCCATTATTGATTCAGATTTTCCAGATCCAGATATCATACGAGTTGGAAACACTTATTATATGGCGAGTACGACAATGCATTTTATGCCGGGGTGTGTAATTTTACGTTCATACGATCTTGTAAAATGGGAAATTCTTTCACATGCGTATAAAAGATTAGACAATACACCGCGTTATTATATGGAAGGAAACCAAAACATTTATGGTCAGGGAATGTGGGCACCAACATTTCGATATCATAAAGGAAAGTATTATATTGTATTTACATCAAATGATACTCATAAATCACATTTACTGACATCAAGTGATCCGAATGGACCATGGAACCATCAGACGATAGAAGGCTGGTATCATGACAGCGGATTGTTTTTTGATGATGATGACCGTGTTTATATTGTGCATGGACAAAAAACACTTTATCTGACACAGCTAAAAGCGGATTTATCGGGACCAGAGGAGAATGGTCTAAATCGGATTGTGGCACAAGATAAGGAAAATGCAGATCTTGGCTATGAAGGCTCTCATATGTATAAAAAAGACGGAAACTATTATATATTTACTTGTCATATGGAAAAGGGAAAAAAGAAAACAGAGGATTGCTTTGTGTCGGATTCCCTGACTGGAGCGTTTAAGGGGAAATGTATCATAGATGATGATATGGGATATCACGGTCTCGGTGTGGCACAAGGTGGTATGGTATATACGCCAGATGGAGACTGGTATGCCTTTATGTTTCAGGATCGAGGTGCGCTTGGAAGAGCGCCCGTGCTGATGCCAATGCATTTTGAAGATGGTTTTCCGATAATCGGTGAGAATGGGAAAGTGCCAGAAGTGGTAACTGTTTTGGATACAGGTTATCAATATGCGGCAATAAATGGAAGTGATGATTTTTTCTATAAGCCAGATGAAAATGGTCAGATTACATTAAAAAATTTCTGGGAATTTAATCATCAGCAAATGGACGACTTTTGGTCAGTTACTGAAAATCCAGGACATTTGCGTCTACATTCAGCTAAGCTGTCGCCAACTCTTTTTCAGGCGTATAATACGCTGACACAGCGAACCGTTGGACCAAAATGTGCGGCAGAGGTGACACTTAGGTTTGCTCATATGAAAAATGGAGATGTTGCTGGAATTAGTACATTTATCGGTAATTATGGATTTACAGGTGTGAAAAAAGAAAACGATCAGTTTTATCTGATTATGATGGGACGTCCGGCAAAGGATACAACTGTGTTTGGCCAGTTTGAATATGAAAATCCAGGTATTGAATATCAGAGGGTTCCAATAATCGATACATCAGTTTGTCTTCGCGCAGAGGCTGATTTTACTGACAAGAAAGATCTGGCATCCTTTTTCTATAAAAATCGAGAAGGTTGGCAGAAACTTGGCATTGACCAGCCAATGTATTTTAAGATGGATTTGTTTACTGGATGTCGTTTTGGACTGTTTTACTATTCGACCAAGCAGACTGGAGGATTTGTAGACTTTTCTAAATTCCAATTTTTTGAACCGAAGGAGGAAGGATGAGAGAATGTCGTTTATTAAATAATAATTGGAAATTTACCTATGGAGATCAGGTAACTGCCACAAGTAAAGAGATTGCAAGCTGGCAGGACATTGGAATTCCACATTCATTTGGAATTCCATATTTTATGGAAAAAGAATTCTATGTGGGATATGGAACTTACTCAACCTGGATTTCATTGGCGGAGGAAGACTGTAAAAAAAGACTTCGATTGGAATTTTTAGGTGTTTTTCAAAAAGCGCGTGTTTATTTAAATGGAGAAAAGGTTGGAGAGCATAGAGGTGGTTATACACCGTTTTTGGTAGAACTTACAAATGTGGCTCGTCCAGGAAAAAATCATTTGATTGTCAGCGTGGACAATCTGTGGGATGCAAGGCTTGCTCCGCGTGCAGGAGAGCACCAATTTAATGGCGGTATTTACCGTGATGTGCAGCTGATTTTAACAGAATTTTGCGGTATTGAGGAATACGGGGTATTTGTACAGACAACGAAGCTTGAAAGAGAAAATGAAGATCCGAATGGATGGAATGCAACTGTAAAAATTGATACACAGGTATTTGATCAGCGCCCTGATATTGGAGAATATCAAAACAATGGGCTATCCCAGATGCAAGAACCACTTTTTCTTGAAACTTGTATTTTGGATGGAGAAACTGTGCTGGCAAAAGAAATCTCACGAATCAACATGAAAACGGAAGGAGAGATTGATTCTGAAAAGAAGGATCGTAACAGTACTTCAAGTCTGAATTCGAAGACAATTACTCAGCAAATTTCGTTGTCAGGTATACAACCGTGGTCACCGAATTCGCCTAAATTGTATACAGTAGTCAGCCGTGTGAACTATAATGGAATTTTAGTTGACTGTGTGCGCACAAATTTTGGCATTCGAACAGTACGATTTGACAAAGACAATGGATTTTTCTTAAATGGAGAGCATTTTGCCATTTTAGGTGCTAATGTCCATCAGGATCATGCTGGATGGGCGGATGCCGTTACGCGATCAGGGATTCGAAGAGACATCCAAATGATAAAAGAGTGCGGCATGAATACCATTCGTGGTTCTCATTATCCCCATCACCCATACTTTGCACAGGTTTGCGACGAGAAAGGTATTCTATTCTGGTCGGAGATGTGCTTTTGGGGAACGGGAGGCGACAAACAGGAAGGATATTGGACAGCAAGCGCATATCCTCCAAATGAGTCTGATCAGACTGCTTTTGAAAAAAGTTGCCTTGACCAGTTAGAGGAGATGATTTGCACGCAGCGAAATCATCCATCGATCATTTGCTGGAGCATGTGCAATGAGGTTTTCTTTACCGATGCACCGGTAAAGGATAAGGCAAAAGAGCTGATTCGAAAAATGGTAGAGCGTTCTCATGAGCTTGATCCATCGAGACCAGCAGCAGTGGGCGGTGCGCAGAGAGATGGATTTGACGTGCTAGGAGATCTGGCAGGCTACAATGGGGATGGAGCAGCATTGTACCATGATCCAGGATTTCCGAGTTTGGTTTCTGAATATGGAAGTAGCATAGAGACGCGCCCAGGAAAATTTGAGCCGCGATTCACCGATGGAACTGAGATTGACTATCCGTGGCGAAGCGGAAAGATTTTGTGGTGTGGCTTTCATCATGGCAGTATTTTTGACGGCATGGGTTCAATGGGAATGATCGATTATTATCGTTTGCCACTTGCCTGTTGGTACTGGTACCGAGAGCATTTGGCTGGAAAAAGTGCACCAAAACCAAAGAAAGAAGGCACTCCTTTTCAGATTCGTCTAAGCAGTGATGTTAATAGATTTCGTGCAAACGGACAGGAGGATGCATGGATTTGTGCAGAACTTTTGGATCAAGAAGGAAATCCGATTTCAAATGAAATCGAGCTGACATTCACAGTAGAAAAAGGAGATGGTATTTTCCCAACTGGAAAGACGATCACGTTCTCACCAGAAAAGAAAAACATGTTGGATGGACTTGCTGCAATCGAATTTCGAAGCTGGTATGGCGGTGAAAATGTGATTTGTGCAACAGCAGATGGTGTAAAATCTGCAAAGATTTGTATTTTTGCAGATGGAGAGCCAAAACCCAAGAACACGGTGTTAAATCCGATGCTTCCACCGCCGTATACAGTAGGAGAGCCAAAGCCAAAAGAAAGGTACGATGAGGCAAAGAGGCATCCAGTATTTGCTGATAGCTTTGAGATCGGGCATGAGCCTTATTTTGTGACAGCAGAGGAAGAAGGCAGTTGGATGCCAAAAATGTCAGATTCATCAAAGCATCTATCAGAACAGATGCATTGGGTTATGGTTGACCTTGAAGGTGTCAGACGGATCAATCAGTTAGAGGTTAGCTTTGAAGATGAGCCAGATACACTGGAAAAATCAAAAAAGAACTTGCCAGAGACAATTGTGGCAGAACTTCGCTCAGATTTAGAGTGGGAGAAGGTTATATTAAAAAGGAAAAAAGAAAATCAGAAAGGAAACGATTGCAAAGAGTGCTATCAGGCAGAGGGAATCTACTTTACTCGCTATTTTAGAATTGACTGGAATCAAACCAAACTGCCTGTAGCGCAAATCCATCTTTGGACAGGAGGAGAAGAGAATGAATGAAGTGATTCAAAAAACCATTCAAATTGAAGAAAACAAAGAATATGTATTCCGTAATCAGGTAGATTTCTGTATTGGAACTGGGCGCATGGGACTTGCGCTGACAAAAGAATATCAGGAGCAGCTGTCACTTGTACAAAAGGAGATTGGCTTTTCTCATATCAGAGGTCATGGACTATTTTGTGATGATATAGGTATTTATCAGGAAACGCCAGAAGGTGAGTCAGAGTACAATTTTACATATCTTGACCGTGTGATGGACAGCTATATCTCGCTTGGTCTGCGTCCATTTTTGGAGCTTGGCTTTATGCCGCAGAAAATGGCATCAGGAACGCAGACTATCTTTTACTGGAAGGGAAACACAACACCGCCAGCAAGCTACAAGAAATGGACTGATATGGTAACGGCGCTTTTGTCTCATCTTTGCGAGCGCTATACCACCGATGAAGTTGTTACTTGGCCAATTGAAGTATGGAATGAGCCAAATCTGCCAGGATTCTGGGAAAATGCAGATATGCCTGAGTATTTCAAACTGTTTCATACAACATTTGATGCAATAAAAAAGTTAGACAGCAGATTTTTAGTTGGCGGACCAGCTGTGTGCGGAGGAACCGATGAAGTGTGGATCCGTTCCTTTATGGAATATTGTGAAACAAATGATCTTGCCGTAGATTTTGTAACAAGACATCACTATACCTCCGAGCCACCAAAGACACAAGGACATTACAGCTATATTGAGCTGATGGATCCAGAGGATGGCTTTGCCAATCTTCATACGACAAGAGAGATTATTGACAGTTTCCCTCGCTTTAAGGGACTGCCAATTCACATTACGGAGTTTAACACTTCATATGTGCCAAACTGCCCAATTCACGATACAAATCAAAATGCAGCATACATTGCGCATCAGCTTTCGCGCCTTGGTGATGATAACGAATCATATTCATACTGGACATTTGGTGATGTATTTGAAGAGTTTGGTGTACCGTTTACTCCATTTCATGGCGGTTTTGGCCTTGTCGCAAATGGCTGTATTCCAAAGCCAACTTTCTGGACATTTGCTTTCTTTAAAAAGTTAAAAGAGAAGAAAGGTATCTGTGTCTACAAGGATGAAACTTGTGTTGTGATGAAATATGAAGATGGTTCTTACAGGGGAATTGCATGGAATGCGACGAGGAATCGTTCTGGAAAAGATCTTTGTTTAAATCTGACGATACCAACCACGCAGTCAGCCTCCACGGATGCATATCTATTTCTGACGCAGATAGTCGATGAAGAGAACTGTAATCCGCTAAAGGTATGGCATGATCTTGGTGAACCGGCAAACCCGACAAAAGATCAGATTGATCTTTTAAAGCAGACAGCCCGTCCACAGATTCACACCGAGCGTATGGTACCTGTATCAATGCCAGAATCACACATTTCGATTGAACTAAATATCAAGGAAAATGGTGTTGTTTACTTTTTGCTTGAACCAAAACCACTTCATCCAGATCGTGGTTACTCATATGAGCTCGTAATGCAGTATGAAAAAAGATAAGGCAAAAAGGTAAAAATAACGTAAAAATCGCATATTGTCAAAAAAAACTCCTTTGCTGTATAATGAACAATGTAAAAAACAGCAAAGGAGTTGAATTTATGAAAGATATGAAGCGACTGTTCGGGTATATGGGGCCTTACAAAAAGGACATGATTCTCGGCGCGCTGTTTGTCATGATCGAGACTGGTTTTGAGCTGTTTATCCCGATCATGATTTCAAACTTGATTGATATCGGAGTGGCAAATCACGATGTCAATTATATTTATGTAAAGGGAGTCCAGATGGCACTGCTTGCACTTGGAGCACTTGTCACTGGTCTTTTGTATGCCCATTTTTCAGCAAAGGCCTCATATGGATGGGGTGCAGAGATTCGAAAGGCAGAATATGCAAGAGTACAGCAGTATGCATTTTCTAATCTTGATCATTTTGTGACATCATCTTTGATTACAAGAATGACAACAGATGTTAATGTACTTCAAAACATGATAATTTCAGGCTTTCGTCCGATTACTAGAGGTCCGTCACTTTTGATCATGGGAATTGGTCTTTCCTTCTATATGAATCCGAAGCTGGCGTTTGTTTTTGTGGTGTGCACACCGATTTTAGCAATCATTCTTTTTGTGATTGTGCGTAAGGTTGCACCGATGTACACCAGACTGCAAAGCATTATGGATCGATTAAATCAGGTTGTGCAGGAAAATCTTATAGCAATTCGTGCTGTCAAGGCATTTGTCCGTGACGAGTATGAAGAGGACAAATTTGAAGAGGTAAACCATGATATGGCAAAGTCAAGTGAAACTACGTTTCACTATGCGGTGTTGAATCTTCCGGCTTTTCAAGAAATTATGTACACTACGATTGTCATGATTTTGTGGTTTGGAGGAAATATGATCTTAAAATCTGAACTTGCAGTCGGAAATCTGACTGGCTTTTTAAGTTATAAAATTTTTAGGCGAAAACCCAGGCACATTTAATTAAAAAATTTATGCTATTAAATCGGGAAAAAATCACATTCTTTGAACTTGCACATTGAGAAATTAAAG